>DVLP01000081.1 GCA_018715445.1 Candidatus Avipropionibacterium avicola
GACCCACCCGGCGATGCGCCGCAGGATGTACTTGATCACCGCGTGAAGCCCCCCGCCCTCGGTGTCACCAGAGCAAGCTGCCGCCGGACCGGACCGCGCCGGGGCGGACACTGCAGGTGCTGGCTCATCTGGGGACCTCCGAGCAGACGGGACTACTGGGCCATGCGGGCGGGGCTCTGTGCATCGAGCGCTTCGGAGAGAAAACTAAGCCAAAGTTCGCCCCGTGTCACAAACGGCAGCCGCCAATGTTACTCAATCGTTCACTTCGGCTCAGACCTTCGGCGTTGGTTGTCCACCCCATATCCCGGATGGTGGACGACGGTCCGCCTGCGGACGTCGTCCGAGCCGCCTCACTCCGGGATGATCTTGCCCGGGTTGAGGCTGGCCTTCGGGTCGACCGCGTCGAACACGCCCTGCATCATCGCCACACCGCCGGCCGAGATGTCCTGCTCCAACCAGGGCGAGTGCTCGGTGCCGACCGCGTGGTGGTGGGACAGGGTCCCGCCATGGTCGATGAAGGACTGTTGGATCGCCCGCTTGACGGTGTCGTACTGCTCGATCGTGTCCTGCTGCTCGTCGGCGACGTAGGCGAAGGTGAAGTAAAGGCAGGCGCCCGAGTGGTACGAGTGCGACAGGTGGCACATCACCCAGCCCTTGACGCCGATCTGGTCGTAGGCGGCCCGGGCGGCGGCGACGGTGTTGTCGTACACCTCCTGCAGGCGGCTCCACGGGGCGGCGGTCTCGGACACGTCGCCCATGGCTCCACGGTCCAACAGGAAGTCGCGGATGTAGGGGGTGTCGAACTTCTTCTGGTCGTACATCTGGCCCGGGCCGGTGCCGATGCCGATGCCCTTGTGCTTCTTGACGATCTTGTCGACGATCGCCTTGTCCATCGAGACGTGGGTCTTCGAGCCCTCGTACCCGATGAACGAGAGGCAGAGCTGGGACAGGTCCCAGCCGCGCAGCTCGAGGAACTTCATCAGGCCCTCGGTGACGTACTTGGAGGCACCCGTGGACTCCTTCTGGGTCGCGAAGGAGAAGCCGGTCTCGTTGGCGTCGGAGATCCGGGTGACCGACGGCGAGGCGTCGGAGGCGGCGATCTCGCGCATGGCGGCCAGACCGCTGGGCCAGTCGGCGAACAGGTAGGCCTGGATCACGCGGTGCTCGGGCAGGCGGTGCACCTGGGCGGTGACCTCGGTGATGACGCCGAGGCGGCCCTCCGAGCCGATCAGCATCTCCCGCACGCTCGGACCGGTCGCGGTGGAGGGCAACGGCCGGATCACTGTGGTGTGGTCGGGCTGGACCACGCGCAGCCCGCGGATGATGTCGGCGATGTCGCCGTACTTGTCGGACTGCATGCCCGAGGACCGGGTCGCTGCCCAGCCGCCCACGGTGGAGTGGGTGAAGGAGTCCGGGAAGTGGCCCATGGTCCAGCCCTGGGCGTTGAGCTGCTCCTCCACGTCGGGGCCAAGGGTGCCGGCCTGGATCCGGGCGAGCTGGGCGTCCTCGTCGATGTCCAGGACGCGGTTCATCCGGCCCATGTCGAGCGAGATGACCGCACGCGACTCATTGGCCCGGGGCTCGAGGGAGCCCGAGATGTTGGACCCGCCGCCGAACGGGATCAGCACCGCTCCGGCCTTGCGAGCGACGTCGACGACCTTGCGCACCTGGTCCTCGTCGGAGGGGTAGACCACCACGTCGGGCACCCGGGGCAGGATGTTGGCCCGGATCCGGATCAGGTCGCGCAGGCTCTTGCCGTAGGTGTGGACCACGCGGTCCATGTCATCGGTGTGGACGTAGGTCTCGCCAACGGCCTCGACCAGGTCGTCCTGCAGGGAGTTCGGCAGTTGCGGGGCCGGCACGTCGAGGTCGTCGAAGGAGATCGGCGGGGTCGGGGTGCTCGACAGGTCGAGGCCGACGGCGTCCAGGACGAACGGGGCCAGCTTCGGCTTGTTGTCAGGGTTGAAGGCCACGCCTTCGACACCCCAGCCCCACCACTTCATGTGCTTGACGCCGGTCACTGGCCGTCCTCCTTGTTCGTCTCGCCCTTGTTCGTCTCGTCACCGGACCCGTCCGGGGCGTTGCGCCCACGGGTCTTGTCGGTCGAACGGGTCTTGTCGGGCGAATCTACTCGCTCGGGCAGTTCTGCCTGGGTCGGGATGCCCATCTCCACCGCAGTCGTGTCGAAGGTGTGCAGGATCTCGCCCGAGATCCGTTCGGTGAAGCGGACCGGGGTCTCGCCCGGCTCTGCCTTCATGGGCTTGCCGAAGATGAGCCGGACCGGTGGGCGCCCCGGCTTGGGCCAGGTCCGTCCGACCGGCATGGCCTGGTGGGCGCCGACCACGGTCACCGGCACCACCGGGACGTCGTACTTCACCGACAGTCCGGCCGCGCCGGGGGTGAAGCGGGTCATCTTGCCGGTCCGGGACCGACTGGCCTCGGGGAAGAGCAGGATCGGTACGCCTTCGGCCACCAGCTGGGAGGCCACCGACCGCTTGTGGCGCTTGCTGCCGCGCTCGATGGGGAAGGCGTTGAAGGTGAGCACCACGAAGGCCTTGCGATGCCACTTGGTGAAGAAGTAGTCCGCGGCGACCCCGGTGCTGAGGTACTGCCCGACCTCGAGCGGGATCCCGCACACGATCAGCGTCGCGTCGATGTGGCTCGAGTGGTTGGAGACCACGATGTAGGAGCCGGAGAGCCCGGCCAGGTTCTCGGTCCCCTCGATGCTGACGTTGAGGCTCGACCAGGCGATGCCCTTCAGGATCCCTCGCTGGGTGAAACGCCTCACAGCCGCATGGAGGCGTGAGCGGTAGCGACGGGTGCCTGACACGCAACCCACCCTAAGGCCTCGTCAGCGGCGGCCCGAGCGGATCTTGCCCGAGACCGCCCGCAGCACGCTCCGGGGCAGGATCCGGGTCAGCGCGATGGCGACCTTCCACAACGGCGTCGGGATCGACAGCACCTTGCCCCGATCGGCGTCGGCGAGTCCGTCGCGGACCAGCCGGGTGACCTCGATCCAGGCTGCGGCCGGGATCTTGCTGGTGTTGATGCCGGCGCGCTCGTGGAACTCGGTGCGGACCCACCCCGGGCACAGTGCGGTGACGGTGACCCCGCTGCCGCGCAGCTCCACCGCGAGCGACTCGCTGTAGGCGGTGACCGCGGCCTTGACCGCTGAATAGGTGCCGAGCTGGATGAAGCCGGCGGTGGAGGACACATTGATGATCGAGCCGTGGCCGCGGGCCTTCATGGCACGGGCCGCGGCGCCGCCGAGCAGGATCACGCTGGCCAGCATCACCTCAATGGCCAGGTCGGTCTCGGCCATCAGGTCCTCGTCGAGCAGACGACCGTGCATCCCGAAGCCGGCATTGTTGACGACGCGGTCGATCGGACGGTCGGCGTCCTCGAGGCGCGCCGCGACCTTCAGCGTCTGGCTGCGGTCGTTGAGGTCGGCCACCAGCACCTCGACCTGGACACCGTGGGTGTCGCGCAGGTGTTGGGCGGTCCGTTCGAGTCGTTCGGCATTGCGGGCGACCAGGACGAGGTCATCGCCGCGGGCCGCGAGTTGGGCGGCGAACTCCGCACCGATGCCGGACGTGGCTCCTGTGATCAAGGCTGTGGACACCGCTTCATCGTACGGGTTCGGGCCCCTGTCAGGTCTGCCTCACAACTCGTGCTAGGGTCTCGCCTGGCGCGGCGGGGACGGCGCGTTCAGCATCAAGAAGAACGTCGTCGACGCCGACGGGGACGAGAACTCCGGCTCGGAGCTGGTGCCCGAGGGCACGGTCTTCCGGGTGCACTGGAGCCACCCGGCCGGACCGGGCTACGAGGCCGACGAGGGTGTCGTCGAGGTGGCCGCCGGTGGCGACCCCGTGGTGGTCGACAAGGTCCCGGCCGGAGCCCGGATCACCCTGACCGAGGCCGCGCCCGATCCGATCACCGGTGGTGACTGGCTGGACCCGGTGTTCTCCCAGGACACCTTCACCGTGATCAAGGACCAGACCGTCGCGATCGACCTGGACAACCCGATCCTGTTGCAGACCGGCAAGTTCCAGGTGACCAAGAAGTTCGACGGTGACGGTGCCGACCTGGTGCCGAGTGACATGACCTTCGAGCTCGAGTACTCCTACCCGGCCGGTGTCGGGTTCGAGGCAGGCGAGGGCACGATCACCGTGGGCGCCGACGGCGTCGCGGTGCCCAGCGGTGACCTGCCGCACGGGGCCGAGGTCACGCTGACCGAGCCGGCTCCGGGCGACGTACTCGGTGGGACCTGGCAGGGCTTCAGCTTCAGCCCGCAGACCTTCACCATCGAGGGCAACACCCTGGTCGAGGTCACGCTGACCAACACGATCACCCGTGACGTCGGCTCGGTGGAGATCTCCAAGACCGTCACCGGGCAGGCCGCCGGCCTGGTCGGCGACGACGCCACCTTCACCTTCGACTGGTCGTACGACGAGGGCCCGCTGGGCGGCCAGGACGGCGAGACCCCGATCTACAAGGCTGACTCCGGTCAGATCGAGGTCCCCGGTGACGGCACCCCCATCACCCTGGACGGCATTCCTGCCGGCGCCAAGGTGAGCTTCACCGAGGTCGCCCCGGATCCCGTGACCGGTGGCACCTGGCAGCCGGTCACCTGGGTCGGTGACGAGGGACCGCAGGTCACCGTCGTCAAGGACGAGTCGGTCTCGGTGGCTGCGGTCAACGAGATCACCCTCAACACCGGTTCCTTCAGCCTCGCCAAGTCGCTGAGCGGCACCGGCGCAGAGCTGGTCGATCCCGACGCCGAGTACGTCGTGCACTACTCGTACGGCCCGGGCATCGGCTTCGAGGCCGGGAACGGTTCGGTCACGCTGAAGGCTGACGGGACCCCGGTCACCGTCGAGGACCTGCCGTACGGTGCCGAGATCGTCTTCGAGGAGGAGCTCCCGGCCGCGGTCGAGGGCACCACCTGGCAGGCGCCGGAGTTCAGTGCGGACGGCGTCACCATCGATGACCAGACCATCACCATCGGTGACCAGACCGATGTCGAGGTCGAGCTGACCAACACTGCCGAGCTCAACACCGGTGGGTTCACCCTCAGCAAGGCGCTGACCGGCACCGGGGCCGACCTGGTCGATCCCGACGCCGAGTTCGTCGTCGAGTACAGCTACGAGGCCGGCATCGGCTTCGAGGCCGGGAGTGGCTCGGTCACGCTGAAGGCGGACGGCACCCCGGTCACCGTGGATGACCTGCCCTACGGCGCCCACGTGGTGTTCACCGAGGTGACCCCGGCCGGTGTGGACGGGGCCAGCTGGGACGGCTACCAGTTCAGCGAAGGGGCCATCACCGTCGGTGACGGCACCGTCGTCGAGCTCGTGCTGACCAACACCATCACGGCTGACACCCCGCCGGCTCCGGACGACGACCCGAGCGAGGACCCGGCCCCGAGTGAGGATCCGGCTCCGGGTGAGGACCCGGACCTGGCCGACACCGGTGCTCCCGGCGTCGCGCCGATCGCGGTCGCCGCGATCGTCCTGGTCGTCGCCGGTGCCACGCTGGTGGTCGCGGCCCGTCGACGTACGGTCCGCGTCGACAAGCAGTGATGCGCTGCTGATCGTTGACAGGAGGTCGGTGCCCGAGAGGGTGCCGGCCTCCTGCCGTACCCGGCGACCTTCGTCCCGGTAAGGTGCGCCCGTATGGGTGCACCACAACGACGGAACGGTTCGGCCGTGGTGATCGTCGTCTGCATCGGCCTCTTCCTGGTCCTGCTGGCCGTGGTGAACCCGCTGGGTGACCGACTGATTGCGGCCGGCCTGCCGGCACCAGCCTTCGCGGTCATCCTGACCATCGCGGCCGTGGTCCTGATCGGCACCCCCCTCGTCACCGCGTTCCGTGCCCGTACGGGGCGCAGCCACGAGCTCGCTGCCACCCAGGCCCCGGCGCTCGAGCAGTGGGCCCGGGGCTCGGGGTGGCAGCCGACGACCTGGCCGTCGCCGGACCCACCGACCATCCTGCAGCGTGCTCGTCTGGGGTCCAGCCGACCCCTCGCGGTGTTCGGCGGACGACTCGCCGGTCGACCGGCATGGACGATGAGCTGGGAACAGTCCTTCAGCAACCTCGGATCGCCGGTCACGGACCGCATGGTCTCGCTGGCCCTGGTCGTCGAGGGCCTGCCGCCGAACGCCACCTTCGCAATAGGCAAGGCCAGTGCACCGGGATCGGGGTGGAGGGGTCGGATGCCTGCCCGCTGGGCCGGGACGCCGCCGCTCGCTCTGGTGCGGATCGCGCCCCAGCAGCCGTGGGGTCTGACCCGCACGATGGTCTGGCCCGGCCAGGGGGTCCCACCGCCACAGGAGTGGGCCGGCATCGCCGCCGAGCTCGATGCCCTCCGGGGGTGGTTGCTGCTGCAGGACGGGCGCCTCGAGGTCAGTGCCCTGCTGTGGGATGCCTCGGTCTCGCCCGACCGGCTGCTGGGCCTGGCCGCCAGTGCCATCGACCTGGTCGGCGGCGGGGAGCCGATGCGCTGAGCTGGCGCTGCGGTGGGCTGCCCTTGGGCGAATCGGAGACGGTTTCGGCTCAACCTTGGACGGATGCACGACACAACAGTCGGTGAGCCCGGCTGAGACTGATGCTGCCGCCAAGTGAACCGACCGCGCTGCCGCATGGGGGCGGCGGTGCCGGGGTTCGGCAAAGGAGAGAACCATGACCCATTCGCCATTCACCGGATCGTTGTCCCGTCGTTCCCTGATGGGCGGTGCTCTCGGTCTGACGGTCGCAGGGGGAGCCGTCCTGGCCGGTTGCTCCACCGAGGGCTCGGCCGATGCCGGTGCTCAGGGCGAGCAGGCCGAGCTGCCCTCCCAGATCCCCTTCGAGGGGGTCAAGGCCGACATCGAACCGGCCAACGAGTACTCCGTGGCGGGATACCTGAAGTTCCCCAACCCAGCGATCACGGCGGTCCCGGAGAAGCCGGGCGACGGCTCGACGATCACCGGGTTGACCACGACCAGCACCGGCGGCACCGCGCCACCGATGAAGCGCAACCAGTGGTGGCAGAACCTCAACGAGCAGCTTGGCGTCACCATGGAGTTGAGCTGGATCAAGGGCGACGACTACCTCTCCAGGTTCCAGACCATGGTCGCCGGTGACGACATCCCGGATGTGGTCGCGGTGCCGAACGTGCCGCAACTGGACAAGATGCTGAAGGCCAAGTTCACCGACCTGACCGAGTACTTGGCCGGGGACGCCGTCGCCGAGTACCCGATGCTGGCGAACTTCCCCGCCGTGTCGTGGCAGGAGGTCATCTACGGCGGATCGATCTACGGCATCCCGCGGCCGCTGCTGCCGATCAGCTCCCGTCTCGAGGCCCGGACCGACACCTTGGACGAGCTCGGCATCGTGCCGGAGTTCACCAGCGCGGACGGCTTCCTCGACCTGTGCCGTGAGGTGACCGACCGGAAGTCCGGTCGCTTCGCGATGGTGCAGCCGAACGCATCGTTCCTCAGGAGCATGTTCTCCCTGCCCAATGTGTGGGAGAAGACCGACCAAGGCTTCCGGCACGAGATCGAGTCGGAGCGCTATCCCGAGTACCTCGACTTCGTGGCGGGGATGTGGTCCGAGAAGTTGTTCCATCCCGACGCCTTCAACAACCCCTCGCTGATCCCGTTGTTCCAGCAACCGGGCTTCGTCCTGTTCGAGGTCGGTGGGCCCGGGTTCACCCGGGCGATGCCGATGTATCGTCCGGGCGCGCCGACGCTGACGGTCAAGCCGGTGGTCGTTCCGCTCGCCGAAGGTGGCGGCAATGCGCCGGTCCGCATCGGACCTGGCTCGACGAACATGCTCGGGATTCGTGGCGACCTCGACCCCGACCGAGTGCGGCAGGTCCTCCAGGTCCTGAACTACACCGCGGCACCGTTCGGGACCAAGGAGTACCTGTCGGTCCAGTACGGCAAGGAAGGGCGCAACTTCACCTTCGACGACGACGGTCAGCCGATCCCGAACCCCGAGACCAGCAACGAGATGTTCCCGATCACGCTGTTCCCGGGCAACCCCAACTTCATGTACGCCCCGGAGTTCCCTGACGTGGTGAGGAACGAGTGCGACTACGAGGCGACGGTCGGGGACAATGTCCGACTCAATGCCTCGACCGGCCTGATCTCCGAGACCGAGATCAGCAAGTCGGGACAGCTCGATCGTGAGATCACCCTGGCCGTCGGAGACATCATCCAGGGGCGCAAGCCTGTGAGCAGTTGGGCCGACACCGTCGCCACCTGGCGCAGCAAGGGCGGCGACCAGATGCGTACCGAGTACGAGGAAGCCGACGCCGCCGGCTGACCTGACCTCGACCGAACGCCTCGACCGAACGACAGTGCCCAGAGCGACAAGGAAGATCCATGCCTGACGTCGACCCCCTGCATCGCAATTTCGACCCACTGAAGCGCAATGCTGACCGCGCCGAACGTCTCCACCAATGGTTCACCGCCGAGATCGTCGACGGTTACGCGGCCCGGCGTGACCGCGCCTGGTCGTGGGACCACACGGGCGAGGCCGCCTACCTCGCCTCGGTCGCCGAGCGACGGGCTGAGTGGGCTGCGCTGCTCAACCCTCCACACCTGACTCCGCTGGACGAAGTCCGGGTCTCGGCCGCACAGGTGCCCGGCGGACACTGGCTGGAGGTGCCGGTGCACAGCCACCTCTCGGCCGAGGGGGTCCTGGTGGTGCCGGAGGGGGCACGCCGACTCATCGTCATGCAACACGGTCTCGGGTCGTGGCCGGAACGCGTGTTCGGGATCCCTGATGCCAACAACGGCAATCGCGGGCTGGGAGCGGACCTGGTCAGGCGGGGCTATGCGGTCCTCGCTCCGTTGAACCTGAGCATGGTCGACCTGCGCAACCGGGCCCAGGACCTCGCCCGGCTCGCCGGCACCACGATGGAGGGCCTGGAGCTGGCACGCTGCCGGCTGTTGCTCGACGCTGTCGCAGACCTGCACCCCGAGGTCGACACCGGAGCCGCGGCCCTGATCGGGGTCAGCTGGGGCGGGATGGCCGCGCAGTTCTGGACGCCGCTCGAGGACCGGTTCGTCGCGGCGGCGTCAGTCGCCTTCTTCAACGACCGGTTGCGCAAGATGGTGGTGGAGGATCCGGAGCACTACGGCACCTTTGCCGCCAGGGGAGAGCACCACGCATTCCTTCCGAACCATCTGGGAGTGTTCGCCGACGCCGAGCTCGCCTCGCTGATCTGCCCGCGACCCTTCCTGGTGCAGCACGGCCACCATGATCCGATCGGCTGGTCACCACAGATCGAGGCGGAGTTCACCCGGACCCGTCGGCACTGGGACGAGCTGGGCGTCGGTGACCGGGTCGAGCTGCACATCCACGACGGCGGTCACGAGGTGGACAAGGACAACCTGCTGGCCTGGGTGGACCGCAACTTCCCCGTCACCGGGACGGCCTGAGCACAACCGACCTCGCGTCAACGATCACCCTGCCCGGGCAGGGAACCACCACTGCAAAGGAGCAAACCATGTCGATCACCAGACGTAGCGTGCTGAAGCTGGTCACCGCCGGATCCCTGGCCGCGACGGCCATGACCGCCGCGGGCGGCACCATGGCCATGGCCGGACCACAGGAGGCCCTCGAACTGGAGCTGGTCAATCCGGGGTTCGAGGAGCCGATGACCGCAGGGACGATCCCCGGGTGGGAACAGATCCGTGGCACCACCGGATTCTCCCTGTCCGACCAGGCGATCGAAGGTGAGCAGGCCCTGGTCGTCCGCAACAGCGAGGAGGTCGTCGGCCTGCTCAGCTCGGCTGTCGGCGTGGTGCCCGGGCGCTACTACGCGGCAACCGTTCAAGGCCTGTGGACCACCGGGCGGCCCCAGCTCTACCTGTACTTCTACAACGAGGACGGCAAGCAACTCGCTGAGTCGAACCGCTCCTTCACCGGGATGGAGCCCGGTGAGTGGTACTGGTACGGGATCGGTGCCCATGCCCCGGACGGAGCGGTGGAGGCGAGGGTCATGATCTACTCCGCCATCCGTCCCGCGGACTTCGTGGTGGATGACGTACGGATCATCGAGACCCACGGCCGGGTCGAGGCCGTGGGACACGCCGCTGAAGAGGTGGCCACCATCGGGATGACGAACGTGGGCGACAAGTACTACGTCACCACCCGCAACCAGATCCCCGCCGTCCTCGGTGAGTACGACCTCGCGACCGGAGAGCTGACGGGCCTGTGGGAACTGCCCGGCTCCGAGGGCTCCTGGGCGCTGACTGCGGGTGACGCAGTGGTCCACATCATGGGCTACCCCAGCGGGAAGCTCCACTCACTCGATCTGACCACCCGCGAGGTCGCCTCCTTCCCGGCCTTCGGTGGGAGCGACACGATGGTCTACGGGGTGGAGCTGGCCGAGGACGGCAACCTCTACTGCGTGACCTACCCCGATTGTGGGGTGTGGCGCATCTCCCCGGACACCGGTGACGCGAACCGGATTGCGCGCGTGGGTGAGGGTGAGGCCTATGCCCGTTGCCTGGCCAGTGAGGGGACGGACCTGGTGGTGGGCACCTCTCCCGGTGGTCGGCTGTACCACGTCGACGTCACCACGGAGACGGTCACCGAGATCACCCCGGACATCGATCGCGCCAGTGGTTTCGTCACCTGTGCGATCCATGAGTCGACGGTGTGGGCGGCGAACGCCGAGAGGGTCGTGTCGCTCGCGCTGGACGGGACCGATCCCCGTACCTGGGACCTGCCGGGGTCACAGATCGACACGCTCCGGGTGATGCCCACCGACGGTGCCGTGTGCGCGGTGATCCGACCGACCGGTGCCGTGCACCGCATGCTCCCCGACGAGGACGACTTCACCGACCTGGGGGCAGGGGCGCCCGGGGAGGAACACCGCAATGTCGTGGCGACCGCCGACGGCATCGTCGGTCTCGGCGGCAATGGCAACCTCTGGTCATGGTCGCCGGCCGAGGGATTCGTCCCGCATCACTTGCATGACACCGATCTGAAGGGGCCAACCCTGCTGCAGGCGATGTGCGCGATGCCCAATGGCATGGTGGCCGTCTCCGGCTCAGACGTCCACGTGCACCGACGGCCCGGCTCGGGCGACGCACCGGTGTTCATCCCGATCCCGGCGACACCGATTCGGCTCGCGGCCACCCGGGATGCACTGTGGGTGGCGACCTACCCACGTACCGAAATCATCCGGATCCCTGTGGGGACGTGGAAGCCCGAGGTCCTCGGCCGGATCAGCAATGGACAGTACCGGCCATGGGATGCCCGGATCGACCAGGAACGCGACAGCCTGGTGATCAGCACCCAGCCCTCCCTGGGGAAGTCGGCCGGGGCGATCACGCTGTTCGGGCTCAGCAGCCACGAGTTCACGATCTTCGATGCGCCGCTGGGTGAGCAGACCATCACCCAGTCCATCGCCCTCGGATCGCGCACCTTCCTGTGTGGTGGCATGGCCGAGGACAACCGGGCCAAGGTCGGCGAGATCGATCTGGACACCGGTGAACTGCTGTGGAGCACCGTGCCGGTGGCCGGTGGCAGGACCATTGAGTCGATCGTCCACCACGACGGCATCCTGTACGGCGTCGTCCGCGGCAATCGCTGGTTCGCCCTTGACCTCGCCAGTGGTGACGTGGTGAGGACCGGGTGGCTGTCCGGCACACATTCCTACGGCATCCTGCGGGTTTTCCAGGGACGGATCGTGCTCCCCACCCACAAGGGGATGATCTTCGAGCTGGACCTCGCCCGGCGCGATGCCTTGCTGCTGCTCGACGGGTTGGACGAGGGGTGGCGCCGAGCCCCGCAGTACTGGTGTGACGACCGTACGGGCAGGGTGTGGGGCATGGACGGGACGGAGCTCGCCCGATTCGACCTGACGGGCACCCATCTGCCCGACTGATGGGCGACCCCGGCCAGTCAGGCGTTCCCGCGGGAACGTGCTGCCGAGGCAGGTCAGGTGAGTCGTTCGCGCAGCCAGGCCAGATCGGCCAGGTGGCCGTCGCCCGGGGTCTCGATCACGACCGGGGCGGCTGCCTCGCGCACCACGGCGATCAGGCCCTCCGGATCACACTGGCCCTGGCCCAGATTGGCGTGGCGGTCGGCTCCGGAGCCGGCGGCGTCGCGGGAGTCGTTGCAGTGCACCAGGTCGATCCGTCCGGTGATGGCGCGGACCTTGTCGACCAGGCCGATCAGCTCCTCCCCGCCGGCATGGGCGTGGCAGGTGTCCAAGCAGAACCCGACCAGCTCGGCGCCGTCGGCCCGCTGGACCGACTCCCACACCCGGGCGATCCGGTCCAGGTGGCGTGCCATCGCATTGGCACCGCCGGCGGTGTTCTCGATCAGCAGGGGGACGGTGAAGTCGGTGCGGTCGACGGCCTTGAACCAGTTCTCGAAGCCGACCTCGGGATCGTCGTCGGCGCTGACGTGGCCGCCGTGGACGATCACACCGGCCGCCCCGATCTCGGCGGCCGCGGTCATGGTCTGCTGCAGCAGCTTGCGGCTCGGGATCCGGATCCGGTTGTTGGTGGTGGCGACGTTGATCACGTACGGCGCGTGCACGTAGAGCGCGATCCCGGCCTCCTCGGCGTCGGCGCGCAGCGCTTCGGCGCCGCCGGCGTAGGCAATCTTGGGGCCCTTCCACCCCTGGGGGTCACCGAGGAAGAACTGGCTCAGCCCGGCATCGCGGGCCGTGGCCTCGGCGATCGGGTCGACCTGATCGACGTGGGCACCGAGCACGAGTGGGGTGTCAGCCATGCAGCCACTGTAATCGGCGGGACCGTCAGTGGTGTCCTCTCGACGGGCTCGGGGGTCGGCGAGGGGATCGCGGGCTGGACAGTGATTCGCATGGCGGGAGCCCTGCGGATAGCGTTGGGACGCCCGTGAACCGTGGACAGGAAGTCTGGAGGACCTGATGAAGGTCGGTGTCGTTGGTTGTGGTCAGTTCGCTGGGAGTTTTGCCCGGTTGTGGAACCTGCATCCGGAGGTGGAGCAGGTCTGGGTGACTGACCTGATCCCGGAGCGTGCGGAGGCCCTGGCCGCCAAGCATGGTTTCGCGGGGACGATGGCTTCGTACGAGGAGATGCTCGGCTCCGATCTGGACGCGTTGGCGTTGATGACCCAGCGTTGGACCCATGGTCCGTTGGCGTCGGAGGCGCTGCGGGCCGGCAAGCACGTGTACTCGGCGGTGCCGATGGCGGTGACGGTCGATGAGGTGAAGGCGATCATCGACGCGGTGAACGAGACCGGCAAGACCTACATGATGGGTGAGACCCATTACTACTACCCGGTCGCGGTGTGGGCGCGTCAGGCGCAGGCCGAGGGCCGTTTCGGTCGGCTGTTCTATGCCGAGGGTGACTACGTCCACGACATGGACCACGGGTTCTATGCGGCGTATCAGTTCTCGGGTGGGGAGAACTGGAAGCCGACGGCGTCGTACCCGCCG
>DVLP01000082.1 GCA_018715445.1 Candidatus Avipropionibacterium avicola
TGGTCGACGCGCTGCGGATCGTGCGTCTGCCGTACCACCTGTCGGCGGTCACCCAGGCCGTCGCCCGGGTCGCGCTGCGGCACCGGACGGCGATGCTGGCCCAGGTCGACCAACTGCGTACCGAGCGCGACCGGATCGCCGACTGGTTGCTCGCGCAGGGCCTCGAGGTCGCTCCCTCCGACGCCAACTTCGTGCTCTTCGGCCGGTTCGCCGATCGGCATGCGGTGTGGCAAGGTCTGCTCGACGCCGGTGTGCTGATCCGCGAGACCGGCCCCGACGGCTGGCTGCGGGTCTCGGCCGGCACCGCTGACGACATGGCTGCCTTCCGGGCAGCCCTGACCGAGATCCTGCCCACCGCCACCCGACTGGAGACCTCATGAGCCGCACCGCCACCGTCGAACGCACCACCTCCGAGTCGAGCATCAAGGTGAGCGTCGACCTCGACGGCACCGGACGCTCCACCATCCGTACCGGGGTCGGGTTCTACGACCACATGCTCACCGCGCTGTCGAAGCACTCTCTGATCGACCTGGACGTCGAGAGCATCGGCGACATCCACATCGACGCCCACCACACCGTCGAGGACACCGCGATCGCCTTGGGCCAGGCCATCGGTCAGGCCCTCGGCGACAAGCGCGGCATCCGACGCTACGGCGACGCCCTGGTCCCGCTGGACGAGGCGTTGGCCCAGGCCGTCGTCGACGTCTCGGGTCGGCCGTACTGCGTGCACTCCGGAGAGCCGGAGGGCCAGGAGTACGCCCTGATCGGCGGCGGCAACGTCGGCGTGCCCTACATCGGCTCGCTCACCCGCCATGTCTTCGAGACCCTGGCCTTCCACGCCCACCTCTGCCTGCACGTGCGGGTGCTCGGCGGGCGCGACGCCCACCACATCGTCGAGGCCCAGTTCAAGGCCGTCGCCCGGGCCCTGCGCACTGCCGTCGAGCCCGACCCCCGGGTCGACGACGTCCCGAGCACGAAGGGCGCTCTGTGAGCCCGAGGGTCGCGGTGCTCGACCACGGCTCGGGCAATCTGCGCTCCGCGGTACGGGCCCTGGCCCGGGCCGGTGCCGAGGTCGAGCTGACCAGCGACGTCGACCGGGCCGCCGAGGCCCAGGCCGTCGTGGTCCCCGGCGTCGGTGCCTATGCCGCCTGCATGGCCGGGCTGTCGGGCATCGGCGGTGTCGAGCTGGTCCGGCACTGGGTCGCCCAGCAGCGCCCCCTGCTGGGGATCTGCGTCGGCTTCCAGGTGCTCTTCGAGGCCGGCACCGAGCACGGCACGACCACCCCCGGGTGTGGGGTGCTGACCGGGCAGGTGACCGGGCTGGCCGCCCGACGTCTGCCGCACATGGGGTGGAACACCGTCTCCGGGCTGGCGGATCGCTACTACTTCGTCCACTCGTACGGCGTCGCCCACGACCCGACCCGTCCGGTGACCTCGGCCGCCACCGGGGCGCAGGTCGAGGTGCACACCACGACCCACCAGGACGCCACCTTCGTCGCCGCGGTCTCCTCGGGCGGGTTGCTGGCGACCCAGTTCCACCCGGAGAAGTCGGCCGAGGCCGGGTCCGCGCTGCTGCGCGGGTGGGTGTCGAGGATCGAGAACCGATAGGGTGCGCGAGTGAGTTCTTTGGTGCTGCTGCCCGCTGTCGACGTCGTCGACGGCCAAGCCGTCCAACTGGTCCAGGGGGTGGCCGGGACCGAGAAGCGGTTCGGTGACCCCGAGGCCGCCGCCCAGCGGTGGGTCGACCAGGGGGCGCAGTGGTTGCACCTGGTCGATCTCGATGCCGCCTTCGGACGTGGCTCGAACGCTGCCGTGCTGTCGAAGGTCATCGCCTCCTGCGGCGTGGAGGTCGAGCTGTCCGGTGGGATCCGGGACGACGCCTCCCTCGAGCGGGCCCTCGGCACCGGCTGTCGCCGCGTCGTGATCGGCACCGCCGCCCTGGAGCAACCCGACTGGGCGGCCAAGGTGATCGCCGAGCACGGCGACCGGATCGCGATCGGGCTGGACGTGAAGGGTGACAAGCTCGCGGCCCGGGGCTGGACCCGTGAGGGCGGCGACCTGCTGGAGACCCTGCAGCGCCTGGACGCCGCCGGCTGCGAGCGGTTCGTGGTGACCGACGTCGCCAGCGACGGCATGTTGTCCGGGCCCAACTTCGAGCTGTTGGGTCGGGTCTGTGCCCACACCGATGCGGCCGTGATCGCCTCCGGTGGGGTCTCGACCCTGCAGGACATCGAGACCCTGACCGGGCTGGTCTCGATCGGCGTCGAGGGCGCCATCATCGGAACCGCCCTGTACGTGGGCAACCTTGCCCTGCCCGAGGCCCTGGCGCTGACCAGGTCCGCTGCTGCTGACCAGCAGGCTGATGGAGGAACGCAGTGACCGTACCCCTCGACCGTTCGCCGGCCGGGAGTTTCGGCGTCCGTCAGGTCGCCACCACCGGACCCGGGCTGGACGGCCGCTTGGCCGACCTGCTCGACGGACAGATGATCGTGATGACCGGGGTGACCGGGTTCATCGGCGAGCAACTGCTGTGGAAGATCCTGACCGAGTTGCCGACGACCCGCGCTGGGGTGATCGTGCGTCGCAAGGGATCCCAGACGGCCCACGACCGGGTGCTGGCCCTGCTCAAGAAGAAGATCTTCACCGACGTCGTCGCCGCAGCGGGATCGCGCGAAGCCCTCATGGAGCAACGGATCCAGGTGATCGAGGGCGACCTGCCCAACGTCCCCGAGCTGCCCGACGAGCTCGACGTGGTGGTGCACTGCGCCGGTGACGTCAGCTTCGACCCGCCGATCGATCAGGCCTTCACCACCAACGTGATCGGCACCCAGCGGTTGATGGAGCGGATGCTCGAGGCATCGCAGCGTTCCGGCAAGACGCCGCACTACGTGCACATCTCGACCGCCTACACCGCCGGTCGTCGTCGCGGGGCGATCCCCGAGACCGCCCACGTCCACGACATCGACCACCGGGTCGAGACCGCACGCGGGCTCGAACTGCGCGCCGTGGTCGAGACCCAGTCGCGCACCAGTGAGCGGTTGACCGCGTTGCGTGAGGAGGCCGAGGTCGAGCACCGCCAGGCCGGGCTGCTGACCACCGCGGCCGACACCGAGCGCCGTCGCAAGGCGTGGGTGGAGGAGGAACTGGTCAAGGCCGGCACCGAGCGTGCCCGCTCACTGGGCTGGACCGACGTCTACACCTTCACCAAGGCCCTGGCCGAGCGGGTGGTTGCCGAGGTCGGGGCCGAGATCCCTGTGTCGGTGGTGCGTCCGGCGATCGTGGAGTCCTCCTGGAAGCATCCGTACCCCGGGTGGATCGAGGGCTTCAAGATGGCCGAGCCGCTGATCCTGGCGTACGGGCGGGGCGACCTGCCCGAGTTCCCGGCGTCACCGGACTCGGTGGTCGACATCGTGCCCTGTGACCACGTCGTCAACGCCACCCTGGCTGTCTGTGCCACCCGGCCCGAGCCGGGCAAGCCGGAGTTCTACCACGTCAACTCCGGCGCGCGGAACCCGTTGACCTTCTCCGAGTTGTACGGCCACGTCCGCAACTACTTCCTGGCCCACCCCTTCGCCGGCGGTGACAAGGGGATCCCCTCCTTGCCGGTGTGGAAGTTCCCCGGTGCGGCCGCGGTGGAGAAGGTGCTGTCGACCACTGAACGCCGCCACAAGGTCGGCGAGGCCGTGCTGCGGCGGATGCCGCGCGGGGAGGTGGCCCGCTCGTTGGCCAAGACCCTCGACAAGACCCGGACCCGACTGGACTTCCTGCACAAGTACCTGGGGCTCTACAACGAGTACGCCCAGTCCGAGCTGCACTTCGTCGACGACAACACCCTGCGGCTGCACCACTGCCTGCACCCCGACGACGTCGACGCCTTCGCCTTCGACAGCGCCGCCTACGACTGGACCACCTACCTGGAGGAGGTCCACTGTCCCTCGATCACCGAACCGGTACGTCGGATGGACGCGCTGCGCCGCAAGCGCGGCAACCGGGCCAGCACCATGAAGGCGCTGCCGCCGCGGGCCGAGGGTGACGACAGCCCCAGCGATGTGGTGGCGGTCTTCGACCTGGACGGCACGATCATGACCACCAACGTGGTCGAGCAGTACCTGTGGGCCCGCCTGCCCGAGCTCAGCAACGGCCGCAAGGTGGCCGAGGTGGCCTCGCTGATCCGTGACCTGCCCGGCTGGCTGCGCGCCGAGAAGCGTGACCGTGGCGGATTCCTGCGAGCCATGTATCGCCGCTACGCCGGCGCCGACCTGGCCGCCCTGGAGCAGCACGTCGACACCGCGATGGCCGGCCACATCCTGGAGCGTCTCGCTCCCGAGGCCGTCCGTCGGATCCGCGAGCACCGCGCGGCCGGTCACACCACGATCCTGATCACCGGTGTGGTCCGCCCGCTCACCCGGCCGTTGGCACCACTGTTCGACGTGATCGTGGCCGCGGACCTGGCCACCGACGAGCAGGGTCGGTGCACCGGCTACCTGGCGACCCCCGCCCTGGTGGGGGAGTCCCGCGCGGCCTGGCTCACCCACTACGCCAGCCTGCACGGGATCGACCTGACCCGCTCCTACGCCTACGCCGACTCCCACTCCGACCTGCCCTGGCTGTCGGTGGTCGGCCACCCGGTGGCGGTCAACCCGGAGATCCCGTTGATGCGGGCCGCGACCTCGCGACAGTGGACCACCGTCGACTGGGAGAGCACGCCCCAGACCCCGGTGTGGGTGATGCCGAACAGACAGACCCGGACCGGGCCGACCGGTACCGCCGACCTCACCGAACCCCGGAAGGGTGAATGACTTGACGATCCAGCGACCGGTGGCCCGTCCCGGATTCGTGCACGAGACCAACGAGCGGACCCCCGACCTGGCGGTCCACACCGGCTCGGGGGTGCTGACGCAGCGCTTCCCGGTCGGCACCACCGTGGTCTACGCCGCCGAGCCGACCGTGCCGAGCCTGGCCGTACGACCCGCCCTGCGCGAGGCGCTGGCCCAGCCCCTCGACGGTGCTCCGCTGGCCGAGCGGCTGCAGGCCGGGATGAGCCTGACGATCGTGTTCGGCGACACCACCGCGGCCGTCCCGACGGTCAGTGGCACCGACCCACGGGGTCAGGCCGTCGAGGAGGTCCTCACCCTGGCTGCCGCGGCCGGTGTCGATGATGTCGCCCTGGTCTGTGCCCGTGGTCTGCAACGGCGCCTGAGCGACGACGAGTTGCTGGCCGCCCTGGGTCGCCGGGTCCACGAGTCCTTCGCCCCACTCGGCCAGATCAGCCAGCACGATGCCGAGGCCGAGGACCTGGTCACGGTCGACGGCATCGCCGTGAACCGTCGGGTGGCCGAGTCCGACCTGGTCGTGACGGTGCAGGCCACCGATGCGCGCAACCGGACCGGGGCGCACCTGTTGGTCGAGCTCGCCTCTGTGGCCGACCTCGCCGCCGTACGGGGTGCCGGCCGTGCCGACACCGCCGAGGCGGAGCTGGGGGAGCGGCTCGCCGCCGCGCTGCCGGTGTTCGCCGTCGAGGTCGCCCTGGACACCCATCCGTTCGCGCCGCAGCTCGGCTTCCTCTCCCGGCGGGAGTGGGAGTGGGGGCCGAAGGAGAAGCTCACCGCGCGTGGCCTGCGCCAGGCCGATCGGGTGCTGCCGGTCCGAGCCCGGGCCCGGCTGATGCAGCAGGCCGAGACCGAGGCCGCTGCCCTGACCGTGAGCGCGGGCAGCCCGCTCGAGGTCGGGCGTCACACCGCCGACACCTTGCTCGCCCGCCAGCGGGTGATCGTCGGCCACCGCGTCAACACCCTGGTCACCGGCCTGCCGCACGTCTCGCCGTACGGCGTCGGTGCCTGGCTGAACCCGCTGCTGGCGGCCCATCTCGCCCTGGCCGAGGCCGACCGCAGCCACACCGGGACACCGTTGCTCAACGACGGCGGTTCGCTGATCGTCTTCGGTGGTGCCGAGCCGCGCTACCACCATCACCACAGCGCGACCGCGGACTTCGTCACCGAGGTGCTCTCCGGTGAGGGCAGCGATCTGGCCACCGCCGAGCAGCGCTTCGCCTCCGACGACTGGTACCGCCACCTCTACCGTCACGGTCAGGCCCATCACGCGCTGCAGCCGTTCCACCTGTGGTACGAGACCGCGCCCGCCCGGGAGCGGTTGTCCTCGATCATCTGGGTCGGCGGGGACCGCGCCACCTGTGCCGCGATGGGCTTCCGGGCCGCCACCACCCTGGCCGACGCGCTGGAGATGGTCGACGACCGCGACAGCCTCGGCTACCTGCACAACCCGCCGCTGCCGATCGTCGACCTGGCGGGGGAGCGATGATCGGCCTGCCCCGCTGGCGCACCAGGCGTCCGGTCGAGGTCGTGGGTGCCGACCTGCTGGACGGGCTCGAGCAGCCCTGCGTGTTCTGGGCGCTCGATGCGACCGCCGAGGCGGTCCGCACCGGTCTGCGGGCGGCCGGCTGGCGTCGCCCGGTCCGGGTCATCGCCCCGGCGGTCGGTCAACTGGCCCAGCGTCGTGGTCCCTCGGTCGCCCTGCTCGTCGATGATGCGGTGGTGGCCGCCGACCACCTGGCCCAGCTGCTGCCGGTGACGGTGGTCCCGCTGTGGTTCGGTGGGGCCGATGGTGGCGCCGAGGGCCCGATCCGGATGCGGATCGGCAACGCCCTGGTGCCGACGGCCGGTGAGGACGTCACCCGGTTCACCGATCGGGTGGCCGATGCCGCCGAGACCCTCGCCAGCGAGGAAGCCGCCGGTTGGTGGCAGGTGATGGGTGCCGGCACGGTCACGGCCGCGCCCCCGGTCACCCCCGGTGGCTGGCGGCAGCGCTGGCAGCGCACCGAGTCGCTACCCGCCCGTCCCCGGATCTGGGGCGCCTGAGCCCCGTCGGGTGAGGATGT
>DVLP01000083.1 GCA_018715445.1 Candidatus Avipropionibacterium avicola
TTGGAAGTCGAGTTGCGGGAGTAAATGTGATTGATCCGGTTTCGAAGGCCATACTGCACGGGCTAGTTGGCTTCTATGAGGCGATTGGCTCGATGGGCGCAATTCGCGCACAGTACGATTCACCGGTAATGCGGGATGTCCTCGATCAGTATCCGGAGCTTGTCCCTGACCTCAGAGAGCTCGGCGTTATCTGAATTCACAAGTCAGGCTGCAACGGACTTGATCGATTTCATGCCGTGGCTGGGAATATGAGACGCATTGCAGAAGTGTGCGCCGAGCACATTCGGTCGCCGGCATTCCGGTCTTTCGGGCGAGGTGGGTAGCGTCGGACTCCCGACCCCCAGGAGGCCCGCCGTGACCGTCGACCCCCCCGCGCAGTCCCCGCTCATCGACCCCACGACCAAATATGCGGTGGAGATCCCGCTCCAGTCGCAGCCCGCACCCGGGCTCGCCTCCGAACTCGTCCCGCCCGCCGATCATGGCGAGCAGTCGTGGATCGGACACGGTCGGTTGGCCGGCCGTCGAGCACTGATCACCGGCGGCGATTCCGGCATCGGGCGGGCGGTCGCGATCGCGTACGCCCGCGAAGGCGCGGACGTGGCGATCGGTTACCTGCCGTCCGAACAGTCCGACGCCGACGAGGTGGCCGAACTCGTCAGTGATGCCGGGCGGACCTGCATCCTCCTGCCAGGTGATGTGGGAAACGAGGAAACGGCGCGGGGAATCGTCCGCGACGCGGTCTCGGGGCTCGGCGGGCTGGACGTGCTGGTGCTCAACGCGGCCCGGCAGACGTTCGTCGAGAACCTGGAGGACCTGTCGTCCGAGCAGTGGACGGAGACGATGAACGTCAACGTCAACGCCCCGTTCTGGCAAATGCAGGAGGCGCTGCCGCACCTGCAGCCGGGCGCGAGCGTCATCTTCACCTCGTCCGTGCAGGCGTACACGCCGTCCGCCGGCCTGGTGGACTACGCGACCTCTCGCGCCGCGGTCAACACCATGTCCAAGTCGCTGGCGCAGCAGCTCGCGCCCCGCGGGATCCGGGTCAACGCCGTGGCCCCGGGACCGTTCTGGGCAGCGCTGCAGGTGAGCGGTGGAAAGAAGCCCTCAGAGCTGCCGTACCACGGGCAGAAGAATCCGTTGAAGCGGCCGGGCCAGCCCGTCGAGATGGCGGGTGCGTACGTGTATCTGGCCTCGGAGGAGTCCTCGTACACGACCGGCAACACGCTGTCGGTCACCGGGGGCGCGCCCACGCCCTGACCCCGGCGGAGAGCTCACGGCATGGTGTCGCCCTCCCGGCCGCGATGTTCAGCAGCCGGGAGGGCGAGTTCGTGGGGTGGCTCAGGAGTCGTGGATCAGCACGCCACGCAGGTTCTTGCCGTCGCGCAGATCCTGGTAACCCTGGTTGAGGGTCTCCAGGGTGTAAGTCGTGGTGATCAGCTCGTCGAGCTTGAGCTTGCCCTCGTCGTATAGACGCAGCAGCTTGACGATGTCGTACTGCGGGTTGGCTGAACCGAACAGCGCGCCCTTGATGGTCTTCTGGAGCAGGGCCATCATCGTGCCGTTCACCTTCACGGTCTTGTCGGTCATGCTGCCCATGCCGGTGATCACGACGGTGCCACCCTTACCGATGATCTCGAACGCGTCCGAGACCACCTTCTCCTCGAGTGAGCCGACGAGGATCAGCGCCTGGTCGGCCATCTGTCCCCAGGTCAGCTTCTCTACTTCGGCATGCGCCTCCTCGGCGGTAGCAAATGCGTGCGTGGCGCCGAACTTCATGGCCTCGTCGCGCTTGAACTGCACGGGATCCACCACCACGACGTGCCGGGCACCCGAGTGGGCTGCGCCCTGCACGCAGTTGATGCCCAGTCCGCCGACGCCGTAGATCACGGTGGTGTCACCCTGGCGCACGTTGCCGGCGTAGGTGGCGGTGCCCCAGCCCGAGGGCACACCGCAGCCCACCAGGACGGCCTTGTCCAGCGGCAGCCAGTCGTCGACCTTGACCACGGAGTGCTCGGAGATGACCGAACGCTCGGCGAATGTCCCGAGCTTGCAGAAGGCACCGAAGTCCTGGCCGTCTTTATGGAACCGATAGGTTCCGTCGGGCATGTGGCCCTCGAGGATGGTGGCGCCCATGTCGCAGAGGTTCTGGCGGCCGGTCGAGCAGTAACGACAGGTGCCACAGCTCGGGATGAACGAGCAGACCACGTGATCGCCGGGCTTGACTTTGGTGACGCCCACGCCGACGGCCTCGATGATTCCGGCGCCTTCGTGGCCGCCGACGATGGGGAAGCGCGGTATGAAGTCACCGTCGGACAGGTGCAGGTCGGAGTGGCAAAGTCCGGCGGCGGTGTACTTGATCAGGACTTCGCCTGGGCCGGGATCGTCGAGGTCGAGCTCGATGATCTCGAACGGTTCTCCGGTGTTGAACATGACTGCAGCTCTGGTCTTCATGGAAGGGTGCCTTTCGAGAGGGATGGTGAGGGGCCCGGGCCTACAGCTGGATGTTGACGGAGCGGGTCTGGGTGTACAGGTCGAGCGCGCCCTTGCCGAGCTCGCGT
>DVLP01000084.1 GCA_018715445.1 Candidatus Avipropionibacterium avicola
GGGCCCCTCGACGGGCTCGGGGGTCGTGTCGCCCTTCGACGGGCTCGGGGGTCGGGGGCGCTCAGAAGAACTCGTCGGGGTCCTGATTGGTTCGGTTGCCGGCGTCGACACCGTCGATGGCCTTCATGGCCTTGTCGTCCAGCTCGAAGTCGAAGAGTCGGAAGTTCTCCTTGATCCGCGACGAGGTCACCGACTTGGGGAACACCACGTGGCCCTTCTGCAGGTGCCACCGCAGGATCACCTGCGCCGGGGTCCGGTTGAGCTCCTCGGCGATCTCGACGACCGCAGGGTCCTGCAGGTCCTGCGACAGTCCGAGCGGGCTGTAGGCCTCGGTGACGATCCCCTTGGATGCGTTGTACGCCGACATGGCCCGCTGGGCGAAGGTCGGGTGGAGCTCGATCTGGTTCACCGCGGGGACGGTGTCGATCAGCGCCAGGATGGTGTCCAGGTGCGTCTGGGTGAAGTTCGAGACGCCGATCGAGCGGGACAGGCCCTGGGCCCGTACCTCCTGCATCTGTTCCCAGGCACGGATGTAGTCGCCCTTGGTGGGCGAGGGCCAATGGATCAGGTAGAGGTCGACGTGGTCCAGGCCGAGCTTGTCGAGGCTCTCCTTGGCGGCGTCGACGACATCGTGGTGGCGGGTGTTCCACAGCTTGGTGGTGACGAACAGTTCGTCACGCGGGATGCCCGAGTCGGCGATCGCCTTGCCGACGCCTTCCTCGTTGCCGTAGATCGCGGCCGTGTCGATGTGGCGGTAACCGACCTCGAGGGCGGTACTCACCGCCGGGATGATGTCCTCGTTGGAGACCTGCCACACGCCGAAGCCCACCTGGGGGATCATTCGGCCGTCGTTCAGGGCGAGGGTGGGGACGTCGTCGGTCATCGCTACCTCCTGGGATCGCGTGTGGTCACCGCCCATTCTTCCAGTTGGTCGCCCCCTGGTGCGGACGAACCCCTCCCTCGGTAGGTTCAGGGCCATGAGTGCGATCTCACGGGCCAGGGAACGGGCAGCCCGATTGCGCGAGGGAGCCGACCGCCTCGAGCAGCGGCGTCGCGAACGTCACGGCCGGGCCAGCGACGGCCTGACCACGATCACGGTCGACGAGACGGGCCAGTTGGTCTCGCTCGAGTTCACCGCTGAGGTCACCGAGGCCGGCCCGAACCGCTGGGCGAGCTCGCTGCTCACCACCCACCGCCAGGCCTGCGAAGCCGTACGGCCG
The DNA here is from genome assembly GCA_018715445.1 of Candidatus Avipropionibacterium avicola. Classification (GTDB taxonomy): domain Bacteria; phylum Actinomycetota; class Actinomycetes; order Propionibacteriales; family Propionibacteriaceae; genus Avipropionibacterium; species Avipropionibacterium avicola. The sequence goes on from DVLP01000084.1 coordinate 1,221, forward strand.
GATCCAACTCCACCGCCGATCCCGACCACGGCCTCGCCCCGGCCGTCCGGCCCGACCACGCCGGGCAAGCCGTTGGCCCCCGAGCAGGACTGGACCCTGCGGCGTACCGAACGGATGGTCGAGCACTTCGCCCAGTTCTCCGCGACCCAGCCCGAACGGCGGATCATCGCCCGAGCCGGCGAGGTCGAGCTCACCTTCGACGGAGCACTCGGCCTGCTCGAGGCGCGGACGACGTTCAGCGGAACGGCTGCTGGCCCGGCGGCGCTGGCCGCCGCGGTGGAGCAGGCGTGGCGTGACGCCGCGGCCCAACTACGTCACGCCGTCGATCCGGAGGCATCCTGATGTGTCCCGACTTCTCGGTCACCGTGCCGGAGATCCGTGCCGCCGGGCAGTGCCTGGCCGACAGCTCCGGCGACCTGTCGTCGCTGCGTCTCGACCCGCCTGACCCGATGATGTACGGCAGTCTGGTCGGCGCCGCAGCCATCGATGCCGAGCCCGCCACCACCGAGGACATCAACGACCTGCTCCGCGCGCTCGGCGATGCCGTCGGTGACTTGTCCTCACGGGCCGAGGCGACCTGCCTGTCCTACCAGGCGGTCGAGGACCGCAATGCCGGGCTGGCCGGAACCATTGGCAGCCTGGTGAGCGACGGGGGCTCGCGGTGAACGGGCCGAGACTGGCCTGGATCCAGCAGGCCAGTGCGGTGCTCGAGTCCGGGCCGAGCGTCGCACCCAGCAGCGGTTCGGCCCCGATCGACGTGATCGACCGGACACTTGACCTGTGGTCGCTGATCACCGGGGCGATCCCCAATGAGTTCTTCCAGTGGATCGGCGAGCAGCTCGACCACTTCGCCGAGCTCCTCAACGAGTTCACCGGTGACAGTGCCGCCATTGTCGCCCACGGCCACCAGTGCGAGCAGCTCGCCCTGGAGGTCGCCGCCCAGATCAGCCCGATCGCTGTGTTGCCGGGGCAGACCTCGCACTGGACCGGTCCGGCGGCCGACGGGTTCGCACAGACGATGAGCGCCACCACGGTGCTGATCGACGACACCAGCGAGGTGCTCCAGGACCTCGGGCAGCGACACCTGCGCCTCGGTGGCATGGTCGCCACCGTCAAGCAGGAGCTCATCAGTGCAGTCACGTCCCTGGCCGCACGCCTGGTCTCCGGGGTGCTCCAAGCACTGTCCCGGGCCGGACTGGCGATCGCCGGTGGCGCGATCACCCTCGTCGGTGGAACGGTGTCGGGTGGCCTCAGCGGCGCGGTCGACGGATTCTCCCGAGGTGGCCTCGGCGGTGCAGTGGTCGGGGCCGTCTCGGGCGCCTTCTCCGGAGCACAGGACGCCGCAGAGGAAGCCCGTCGACGACTGAGCGCTGCCTGGGACAGCTTTGTGGAGTGGGGAAGTCGGGAGGTCGCCCACGTGCTGGAGTCCGTCACCGATTTCGTCGAAGCCTCCCTCGAGCCGATGACTGCCGAGATCGGCCAGATGAAAGGGCTCGGCCAGCGTGCCGAGCGGGCCGCCTCGCTGTTGGGCGACGGGACCGATCCGGGCTACAACGCCGACGCGCCCGCAGAGGGCACCTCGGGTCACGACGCCCAGGGCACCGAGGTCGATCCCGAGCGTGACGGCGACCTGATCGACGTCAACCAGGCGATCGGTGATCCCGACGCGCCGCTGCCACCGGGCTACGAACGGGCCAGTCCCGAGGACCTGGCGTCCCTGGGGCTCGACCCGTCGATGATGAGCGATGACAACGGCTTCATCGCCGAGGTCTTCGTCGATCCCGACGGCAACTACGTGGTCGCCTTTGCCGGCACCACGGCCGGTGAAGCGCCGGGGACACCCAGTCAGGGGATGTCGGACCCGGACATCGTCGAGGACGCGGTCGGTGCCGCCACCGTGTCGCCGCAGACCGCACAGGTGTTGGCGATCACCGAAGCGGTGTCCTCCAGCGGCAACGGTGACAATGTGGTCTGGACCGGACACTCCCTGGGGGGCCGGCTGGCCGCGATCGCCGCGCTCGACACCGGCAATGCCGCGATCACCTACAACTCGGCGGGGGTGTCGCAGGCCACCATCGATTACGTCGCGGCCTCGAACGGGACCGATGCCCAGACCCTGGTCGACCAGGCCAATGACGGTCAGGTCCGGCGGTACTGGACGGGCAACGACCCGCTGACCGGTGCCCAGGAACGCTATCCCGGCACGGCCGACGCGGCCCCGGACGCCCTCGGGCACGCCATCCCGCTGTCGCCGCCGACCGAGGACCTGCCGTTGGACGGGCACGGCCAGACCACCGTGGAGGAGCAGTTCGACGAGGCGTACGGCAGCAACGGAGTCTGATCGTGGCCGCCCGCTGAGTCGTGGAACAATGACGTCGTGCTTTCCTATGCCCACGAACTCAGCCAGCGTTTCGCCGACCTCACCGGGATCGATCCCGAGCTGCGTCCGGCGACCCGACCTGAGTTCGGGCACTTCCAGACCAATGTCGCCCTGCGCCTGGCCAAGACCCGGGGGCAGAAGCCGCGCGACATCGCCGCCGAGTTGGTCGAGCAGATCGAGCTCGGCGACATCTGTGAGCCCCTGGAGATCGCTGGCCCCGGCTTCATCAACATCCGCCTCACCGAGGCCGCTCTGGCCGACGGGGTGACCACCTTGCTGCGGGATCCCCACACCGGGGTGGCCAAGGCCGAGACGCCGCAGCGGATCGTCATCGACTACTCCAGCCCCAATGTCGCCAAGCAGATGCACGTCGGGCACCTGCGCTCGACGATCATCGGGGACTGCTTCAACCGGGTGCTGACGGCGCAGGGCCACGAGGTCGTCCCGCAGAACCACATCGGTGACTGGGGCACCCAGTTCGGTCAGCTGTTGGAGCAGATGGATGACGAGGGCCTGGATGCCTCGACCCTGACGCTGGACGAGGCCGATGCGCTCTACAAGCGTGCCGCTGCGCGGTTCAAGTCCGACGAGGCCTTCGCCGAGCGGGCCCGCAAGCGGGTCGTCTCCTTGCAGGGTGGGGATCCGCTCAGCCGCCGGCAGTGGGAAGCGTTGATCGCGATCTCCAAGGACGCGTTCAACCAGACCTACGACCGTCTCGGGGTGAAGCTGACCGACGAGCACCTGGCCGGGGAGTCGACCTACAACGACCTGTTGGCCGTGGTGGCCGCCCAGGTGGAGGAGTCCGGGGTGGCGGTGCTCGACGCCGGAGCGTTGTGCATCTTCGTCGACGGCTACGACGCACCGTTGATCATCCGCAAGAGTGATGGTGGGTACGGCTACGACATCACTGACCTGACCGCGATCCGTTACCGGGTGGAGGAGTTGGGCGCCGAGCGGATCATCTATGTCACCGATGTGCGTCAGCACTCCCACTTCATGCAGATCTTCGCTGCGGCCCGTACGGCGGGGTACCTGCCCGAGTCGGTGGTGGCCGAACATGTCGGCTACGGGATGGTGCTCGGCGAGGACGGCCGACCGCTCAAGTCGAGGGACGGATCGGCGGCCACCCTGGCCAGCCTGCTCGACGCCGCCGAGGCGGAACGGGCCCGGGCGATTGCGATCGGGGCCATCAAGTACGCCGACCTGTCGACCGGACTCAACAAGGACTACGTCTTCGACCTGGACCGGATGGTCCAGACCCAGGGCGACACCGGGCCGTACCTGCAGTACGCCCATGCCCGGATCTGCCAGGTCGAGCGCAAGGCCGAGGCCGAGCAGCTGACCGTGCCGGATGCGGTGACGGTGCTGGCCCACCCCTCCGAACAGGCGCTGGCGCTGCTGCTCTCCCGCTACGGCGAGATCGTCGCCGATGTCGCCGAGACCCTGCAGCCGCACCGGTTGTGCACCTACCTGCACGAGCTGGCCGTCGCGGTCGCCCGGTTCTACGACGACTGCCCGGTGCTGCGCAGCGAGGGCGAGGTCCGTCAGTCCCGGCTGGGCCTGATCGAGGCCGCTCGTCGGGTGCTGGCCCACGGCCTCGACCTGCTGGGCATCCAGGCCCCCGAACGGATGTGATCGACGCTTGAGTGACCGTTCGCTGAACGGTCGCTGAAGTGTCGACCAATTAAGTTAGAGGGTTTCGTAACGTTGTTGATCATTTCGGGTGAGCGCTCTAGTGTGAGAGAACCTGCCTGCTGTGATCACCCGAAGGGATCCATCGTCCATGCGACCCATCAGTCGTCGAACTGCCCTGTCCTCTGCTGCCGTCCTCGGATCGGCTGCACTGCTCTCCTCCTGCGGAGGGGGTGGCAGCAGCGAGACCCAGGACAAGATCGAGAACCCTGACGAGAACATCAACGCCGAGGGCCTTCCGATCGTCAACGAGAAGGTCACCATCCGGTTCCTGAGTGGTCGTCCGCCGACCACCGCGGAGAACTGGGACAACGTCTCTTGCGTCAAGAAGATGGAGGAGATGACCAACGTCCACATCGACTTCGGCCTGGTGCCGCTGGACGGTGTGGGTGAGAAGCGCAACCTGGCGATGGCCAGTGGTGACTACCCGGAGGTGTTGTACCGCACCAGTGTGGGTGGTGGCGACATCGCCAAGTACGGCGAGCAGGGTGTGTTCATCCCGATGAACGACCTGATCGATCAGTACATGCCGAACCTGAAGGGGGTCATGGAGGAGATCCCCGACGTGCGCAAGGCGATGACCTTCCCCGACGGCAACATGTACTCGTTGCCCCAGATCTACACCGCCAAGGGCATGCTGCTGATGATCAAGGGTTGGGTCCGCAAGGACTGGCTCGACACATTCGACATGGACGTGCCCTCCACCCTTGACGAGTACGAGGCCTACCTCGAGGCGGTCGTCTCCAAGAACCCGAGCGGCAAGGGCAAGGAGATCGGCATCGGGGTCAACGGCGTCGGCGACATCATCGGGTGCCTGGCCGGCACCTTCGGCATCTGCAACCGGGGCAGTGACAACAAGACCTTCGATGTCGATCCGGCCGATGAGTCCAAGATCCGTTTCATCCCGACCAGCGACGGTTACCGTGAGCTGCTCACCTACCTGAACCGCCTGTACAGCAAGGGTTTGATCCAGGAGGACGTGTTCGCCACCGAGGCCGGCAAGGTCAATGCATTGGGCTCCGACGGGTTGATCGGCAGCACCTTCACCCAGACCCCGGAGGGCTTCTACGGCAAGGAGGGCGAGAACTACGTCGCCTTCGAGCCGCTCAAGAAGGAGTCCTCGGACGAGGTGCCGTACTGGGCCGCGGTCCGGCCCAACTCGGTTGCCCTGGGACAGTTCGTGATGACCGACAAGAACGAGCACCCGATCGAGACGATGCGCTGGGCCGACCAGTGGTTCGGTCCCGAGGGGTCGGCGATGTTCTTCATGGGTGTCGAGGGTGTGAGCTACCACGAGGTGGACGGTCGCTACGAGCTGATGCCGGAGGTCACCGAGGGCAAGACCATCGACGAGGCCCTCAAGCCGCACGCCCTCTACATGGGCGGGCGCTACCCGGGTCTGGCCACCGACGAGGTCTTCCGTGGGGTGGAGACCACTCCGCAGGCGATCGAGGGCGCTGAGGTCGTCGAGCCGTACATGATCGAGGATGTGTGGTCCTCGTTCACCTTCACCGCCGAGGAGTCCCAGGTCACCAGCTCGATCGGGGCCGACATCAGCAAGCACATCTCGGAGTCGCAGGCCGCCTTCATCACCGGTGACCTGCCGCTGGACCAGTGGGACACCTACGTCTCCAAGTTCGAGCAGATGGGTCTGGCCGAGTACGTCGAGGTCAACCAGGCGGCGATGGACCGGCGCCGGGCGATCTGATCGACTCCGGTCGGGTCAACCCGATCTGAACAACCTCGCGTCGACCGACCTGACGTGCGTGGGGCCCTGCGGAGATGATCCGCAGGGCCCCACGTCGTTCGTCAGTCCGAGCCGTTCCGGTCCGAGTCGTTCCGGTCCGGTGTCGTGTGGCCGTCAGGCCAGGTGGGTGATGCCGCGCGACGAGAGGTCGTCCGCGATGTGGGCTGCTCCGACGATCCCTGCGGTGTTGCGCAACTGGGCTGCCACGATCGGGGTCTCCAGCTCCAACAGGGGCAGGAACTTGTCGGCATCCTTGGAGACCCCGCCACCCACCACGAACAGTGACGGTGAGAACAGGAACTCCAGGGTCTCGTAGTAGCGCTGCAGGCGCTTCTTGGCCCACTTCTTGTACGACAGGCCCTCGTCGTCCTTCACCCGAGAGGCGGCCCGGCTCTCGGCGTCGTGGCCGTCGATCTCGAGGTGGCCGAGCTCGCTGTTGGGCACGAGGTTGCCGTTGTTGATCAGGGCCGTGCCGATCCCGGTGCCCAGCGTGGTCAGGATGACCAGGCCTTCGACGTCCTTGGCCGCGCCGTACACCACCTCGGCGATCCCGGCGGCGTCGGCGTCGTTGACCACGAAGACGTCGCGGCCGGTGATCTCCTCGAACAACTCCTCGGCGGCGAAGCCGACCCAGGACGGGTCGATGTTGGCCGCCGAGCGGGTGACGCCCTGCCGTACGATCGCCGGCATCGTGATCCCGATCGGCGCGTCGGGCCCGATCTGGTCGGCGAAGTGCTCCACGATCTCACCGACGACCTTGGCGACGTTGCGGGGCGTCGACTTCTTCGGTGTCGCGATGCGGAGTCGGTCGGCGGCGAACTCGCCCGCCGTGAGGTCGACCGGCGCCCCCTTGATGCCGGAGCCGCCGATGTCGATGCCCAGGGCCACCTTCTGCTCGCTCATGGCCCGAACTCTACTCAGTCGTGGGCCTGGCGTGCGCGCCAGGCCGAACCGACCATGTCGGCGAGGCTGTGGCGCATCTCCCACTCCAGGTCGCGGGCGGCCAGTTCGCCGGTGGCCACGATCCGGTCGGGGTCACCGGGGCGGCGGGCGGCGATGGTCGGGGTGAAGTCGATGCCGGTCCCGGCGGCCATCGCGGTCATGATCTCGCGCACCGACGAGCCGGTGCCCGATCCGAGGTTGTAGGCCGGTTCGATCGGGGCACCCTCGGCGAGTCGCTGGGCGGCCACCACATGGGAGTGGGCCAGATCGGCGACATGGATGTAGTCGCGGACGCAGGTGCCGTCCGGGGTGTCGTAGTCGTCGCCGTTGATCTGCGGCACCTGACCGGCCAGCAGCCGGTCGAAGACGATCGGGAACAGGTTGTGCGGGGAGGTGTCGTACACCTGCGGGTCGCCCGATCCGACGACGTTGAAGTAGCGCAGCGAGGTCGAACGGAAGCCCTCGACCGCGCGGGCCTGGTCGGCCAGCAGCCATTCACCGATCAGCTTCGACTCCCCGTACGGCGACTCGGGGGCCTTCGGGGTGTCCTCGACGACCAGGTCGACCGAGGGCGTGCCGAAGACGGAGGCGGAGGAGGAGAAGACCAAGGAGGTCACAGACTCGGCCTGCATCGCCTCCAGCAGGGTCACCATGCCGGTCACGTTCTGGGTGTAGGTGTGCAGGGGTCGGGCGACCGACTCCCCGGCGTACTTGAAGCCGGCGACGTGGATCACCCCGGTGACCTCGTGGTCGACCAGCGCGCGACGAACGGCTTGCCCGTCGGTCACCGATGCCTCGACGAACGGCACCGAGTCCGGGACGAAGCCGCGATGACCGCTGGACAGCGAGTCGAGGACGACGGGGTCGAGCCCGGCCTTCTGCAGTGCACGGACGACATGGGCGCCGATGTAGCCGGCTCCTCCGGTGACCAACCAGGACATGTGGGCAGATCCTTTCGACGGGAATGTCCAGACTATGCCCACCGCGATCGGTGCCGTTGCGTTGGAGGGGTCGATTACGCTTCGACCTGCGGCGGGTGGGATGCCCGTCGGTCAGGACAGGAGAGGCCGTTTGTTCCAGTTCTTCAACGACTTCATCCAGACCCATGCCGACAGCCCCTGGGCGATCGTGGTGATGGCGGTCTGCACGGTGATCGACGGGTTCTTCCCGCCGGTCCCCAGTGAGTCGTTGGTGGTGGGGCTGGCCGCGATCAGTTCATCGACCGGGACCCCGCCGTGGTGGCTGTTGGCCCCGGTGGCGGCCGCGGCGGCCTGGGGTGGCGACAACATCGCCTACCTGATCGGACGAGCCATCGGCACCCGATGGCTGGTCCGGCGCTTCCCGCGGATGGTGCGGGTGTTGGACTGGGCGGAGCGCCACCTGGAACGGCGCGGCGCGATGATCATCATCGTGGCGCGGTTCATCCCCGGCGGGCGGGTCGCGGTCAACCTGACCTGTGGGGCCAGCGGCTTCCTGCAGCGCCGCTTCATGGCGCTCACCGTGCTGTCCGGGGTGACCTGGGCGCTCTACTCGGTCGGGCTCGGGGTGCTCGCGGGAGCGTGGTTGGAGCACAACCCGCTGCTGGCCGCGGCGATCGGCGTGGTCGGTGCGGTCATCCTGGGTGTCCTGGTGGACCAGATCCTGCAGCGGCTGTTTCCCCATCGGGCCACCGACGAGAAGCTCGTCCACCGGCCGGACCGGGGCGAGGAGCCTGACTGATCGGAGCGCTCAGGCCTGCTCGGAGGGCAGCGGAGCCTCCAGGACGCGAGCCTTGGCGATCACGTCGTCAGACAACGCAGCCAGGTGGCCCAGTCCCTCCGGTGGTCCGTCGACACCGAACAGGGGGCGCAGCCCTGCGGTGACCTCGACGAGCCCGTCGCGGGTGATGACGGTCTTCTTCAGCATCAGGCATCCACCCTGGGCCCAGCGGTAGTCCTTGATCCGGCCCTGCCAGCCGGGGTTCTCCGTGGGGCTCGGCGGGGTCTCCATCGCCGTGACCAGTGCCTCCAGGGCGTCCTCCAGCTCGGTCAGCTGCGCGGTGCGCGCCTCCTGGTCGAGGGGGCGGCTCACCGCGGGCCCGTCGTCGTCCTCGGTGTTGCGGCGAAAGAGCTTGTCGAACAAACCCATGGGTCTCTCCTGTCCGGGTGGGGGTCCAGCCTAGTTCAGCGGGCCCTGGTTCAGTGGGTCGTGGTCCAGGGGGTCCTGGCCTCCGCTGCGGAGTCGCTCGGCGCGCACCATCTGGGCCATCACCAGGTCGCGGGCCTCGGGCCCCTCCAGATGGGGGATCGTCCAACTGATCGGCCCCGGGGTGGTGTCGATGTGCGCGGTGGCCAGTCCCAGCCGGCGCTGCAGGGGGCCCTGGCTGATCCGGGCCGACTGGGTCTTGGCGTGCGGCACGATCTCCCAGCGCCGGTCCAGCCAGCCCTCCACGTTGACCGCGAACCGGTCGTCGACGCCGTACCGGACGGTCCAGAAGTTCCACCAGCGCAGCCATCGGGCCCGACGAGGGATCGGATGGACCGGTACGGCTTCGTGGTCGGCCTCGGGCAGACAGCTCCGGACCGCGATCAGCATCTGCTCGCGGGTGCCGACCGGCAGCAGGATCCCGTTGGCCTCGCCCTTGTCAGTCTCGTCGCTGTTCGCGCCGTAGCCGAGGACGTCGATGTCGACGCGGTACCAGTCGAAGATCCGCCACAGCAGGGGTTGGCGGACCCGCAGGCCCTGGATCCGGCTCAGCGGGACGCTCTGGCTCGTGAGGTTGGTCAGGCCGCGGGTGATCCGCAGCCCACGCCCGGTGTCGGCGAGGCTGAAGTTGACCTGGTTGACCACCCGGCGGCTGATCATGCTGACCACACCGAAGGCGTACGGGATGAGTGCCGGCAGGGCGATGAGCCAGAAGTCGAGGGTCAGCCCGAGCACCAGGACCGCGGCCGGCAGTAGCAACAGGAACAGGAACTCCGGGCTCAGCAGCAGTCCGCCGATCAGGATCGGGGGCTGCAGCCTCACCAGGGGGCGATCGGTGACGGCCCGGTCGGCGAAGGCGTCGGCGGTCGACTCGGTGTCGACCGAGGCGTCGGCCTGTCCGTGTGCGCGGGCGAGCAGGTAGTCACGCAGCCGGCTGGCGTCCTTGCGTGTCAGGTAACGGATCCGGGCGCCTTCGCCGGCGCCGGCCTCGATGCGGAGCTCGGCGAGGGAGAAGATGCGCGCGGCGAGCGGCTGGACCAGATCGACCGACTGGATGCGGTTGAAGCCGATCCGTCGGGAGCGCTTGGTCAGCATCCCGGTCTCGATCCGCAGCTCGGACTCGTCGATCACGTAGCGGGTGAACCACCAGGTGATGAACGACCCGACGGCCGAGACCAGCACGATCACGGCGATCCCGACGGCGATGATCCACCAGGGCGGGAGGTTGTCGCGCCAGCTGCCCTCGTCACTGCCGTCGGGCAGGAACTCGCGGCCGATGCCGACCAGGATGGCCAGCAGGACGATCCAGCCACGGATCAGGGGGCTGAGCGGGTGGGGCCGGCGCTCCCGGGTGACCTCGGGCTGCTCGGAGGTCACAGCCCCGTCACCCGGGACTCGCCCAGCTCAGTCAGGTGGTCACGCAGCCGTGCCGCCTCGGCCGGGGGGAGCCCCGGGATGATGGCGTCGGTGTCGGCGCTGGCGGTGACGAACGAGATGCTGGCCACGTTGAAGGCCCGATCCAAGGGTCCGGCGTTGACCTCCACGACCTGCATCCGTCCGTACGGGACAGCGGTCAGGGTCCGAAACATCACGCCATGGGTGACATAGAGCTCGTTCTCGCGCAGGGCGTAGCCCCAGGCCCGGACACGACGGTTGACCAACAGAAGTTGGGTGAGCAGCATGGCCAGTCCCAATCCCCAGCAGATCGCTGCGATCCACCACAGGTCGAAGGCCAGACCCAGCACCAGCGCCGGGATCGTCGGGACGATGGTCCAGGTGATGAGGTGACGGAAGAACAGCGCCTTGCGGTAGTTCGGCGAGATCGGGTGCCACTCCAGCTCGGGTGGAGCGAACAGCGGATCGGGGCGGACGGGGGTGCTCACCCGTCCATGGTCCCAGATCCGGACAACCTCGGGTGGCACCACGTGGAGGGGTCGGCTACACTCGACGCCGCAGGTCGATACGCGACGTCGTACGGCCCGCTGCGGATGTAGTTCAATGGTAGAACATCAGCTTCCCAAGCTGAATACGCGAGTTCGATTCTCGTCATCCGCTCCACTTCTTCACCATCACGGGGCTTGTGTGTTGCCGGTTGAGCAGGAACAGTGGATGGACTTGCTCGCAACCGAAGGAGAGTTCCATGCTCACCCTCACAGAAGATGCCAGCACCGTCGTGACGGCGATCGTCGACAAGCAGATCCAGTCCGAGGACGGGGGCCTGCGCATCAGCGGGCCGACGGACGGGAACTTCGCGATCGCCGCGGTGCCGTCCGGGGAACCGGGCGACACCCTTGTCGAGAGCGGTGGCGCCAAGGTCTATCTCGAGCCGACTGCGGTGGCAGATCTCGACGCCATGATCCTCGATGCCCAGGTCAGTTCTGAGGGCGACGTGCAGTTCCAGTTGGCCGAAGGTGCCGTCCCGCCAGAGTCGCCAGCGATCTGACCAACTCATCGAGGAACCGCGGTACGTCCGTGGTGTCAGCGATGAGGGCATTGGGCGGCCGCCCCCAGAAGCCGCGTCGATCGGCGACCATCGCCCCTCGGGTGAGGGTCCCGTTGAGTTCGACGTCGACGACGGCGGGGGTGGTCGTCACGATCGAGGGGTCGAGGGCCACGGCGGCGGCGAAGGCATCGTGCACGTGCGCCAGATATCCCTCGCCCTGGGCCTGGTGGAACTCGAAGTAGAACCGCAGCGCGTCGTTGAGGTGGCGGACCAGCGGCCCGTCGGCCAGTTCGCCCAACCGTGACAGGTGTTCCGGGGTCAGCGCGACCTGCTCGGTCAGGTTCAACGCACAGATGATCGGCTGGGGTGCGCCGTCGACCCCGAACGCGGTGAACACCTCGTGGGCCGCCTCGGGATCCACCGCGACGTTCCACTCCGCCAGCGGCGTCGTGTTGCCCGGGTGGTCGAAGCTGCCACCCATCACCACCAGGCGCCGCAGCCGCTGCGGCAGTCCCGGATCGCGCCGGATCGCCATCGCGAGACTGGTCAACGGCCCGATCACCAGTCCGACGAGCTCGCCGGGTCGTTCACGGGTGAGTCGACACCAGGCGTCGGCGGCATCCTCGTCACGAGGCGCGGTCGTCGGCGACGGCAGCTGGGCGTAGCCGACGCCGTGATCGCCATGGGTGTCCTCGCAGGTGCGCAGCGGAGCCACCAGCGGACCCGAAGCTCCGACATGGACGCCGATGTCGCTGCGTCCACAGAACTCCAGCCAGCTGAGGTTGTTGCGCGTCACCGCCTCGACGCCGACATTGCCCGCGGTCGACAGCACCGCCACCAGCTCGGCGTCGGGGTGCTGCAACAGATGCAGCAGGGCCAGGGAGTCATCGATGCCGGTGTCGCAGTCCAGGATGATCTCGGTGCTCACCCGGTGGATCGTACGGCGTCGGGTCGGTCAGCG
>DVLP01000085.1 GCA_018715445.1 Candidatus Avipropionibacterium avicola
GGCCTGGGGACCCGACTGATCGACGCGGTCTCCCAACGTGACCTGTTGGTGGTCCAGGGCATCGTGATGGTCCTGGTGCTGGCCGTGCTGGTGATCAACTTCCTGGTCGACCTGGCCTATCTGGCGATCGACCCCCGGCTGCGGACGGGGCAACGATGAAGCGACTTTCGCTGGTGGTCGGTGTCGTGCTGGTCGCCCTGGTGCTGCTGACCGCGCTGGTGTCGTTGGTCTGGACCCCGTACGACCCGATCCGGGTCGACGCGAGCGGGGTGCTCGTCCCGCCGCTGCAGGGCCCGCACCTGTTGGGCACCGACGGCTTCGGGATCGACGTGCTGAGCCAGCTGATGGTCTCGGCCCAGATCTGCGTCCAGGTCGGGGTGATCGCGGTCGGCATCGCGGCCGTGATCGGCGTCCCGCTCGGAGTGCTCGCCGGCCAACAGGGCGGCTGGGTCTCCGAGCTGGTGATGCGGACCACCGACATCTGGTACGCCTTCCCGGCCCTGCTGCTGGCGATCCTGTTCGCCGCCGCGTTCGGATCCTCCACCACCACGGCGATGGTGGCAATCGGCCTGGCCAGTGTGCCGGCCTTCGCCCGGATCGCGCGGGCCGGCACCCTGCAGGTGATGGCGCAGGACTACGTGCTCGCCGCGCGGGCGTGCGGCACCCGGCCGGTGGCGGTGGCGGTACGGCACGTGCTGCCCAACATTGCTCCGGTCGTCGGGGTGCAGGCCTCGGTTTCGTTCGGGATCGCCATCCTGGCCGAGGCCGCGCTGAGCTACCTCGGCCTGTCGTCCCAGCCGCCCACGCCGACCTGGGGTCGGATGCTGCGCGATGCCCAGACCTATCTGTTCTCCGATCCGGTGCTGGCCCTGTGGCCGGGTCTGGCGATCGCGGGCGCCGTGCTCGGCTTCAACCTGTTGGGCGACGGCCTGCGCGACCTGCTGGACCCGCGGCTCAAGGAGGTGCGATGACCACGCCCCCCGAGCCCGTCGAGGGGCCCGACCCAACGCCCCCCGAGCCCGTCGAGGAGCCCACGCCCCCCACGACCCCCGAGCCCGTCGAGGGGCCCGAGCCGGTCCTGGAGGTGGCTGGCCTCTCGGTCGCGTTCGGACGTCGGCCACCATCGGTGTCGGGGATCTCGTTCGCGATCGCCCCCGGTGAACGGGTCGGCCTGATCGGGGAGTCCGGCTCCGGCAAGTCGGTGACGGCCCTGGCGGTGATGGGCCTGCTGCCGGAGTACGCCCGGACCTCCGGAGTGGTCTGGCTCGCCGGCGAACAGATCCTGGACCGCCCCGATGCGGTGCTGGCCCGGTTGCGCGGCAACCAGGTCTCGATGGTCTTCCAGGAGCCGATGACCGCCCTCGACCCGACGATGAAGGTCGGTCGTCAGGTGGCCGAGGTGATCGGACTGCACCGGCGCCGGGCCGGCTCAGGTCACGTACGGGCCCGCGTGCTGGAGACCCTGGGCGATGTCGGCCTGGCTGATCCGGCCCGGATCGCCGGCTCGTACCCGCACCAGCTCTCCGGTGGTCAGCGACAGCGGGTGGTGATCGCGATGGCGTTGGTGAACACCCCTGACCTGGTGATCTGTGACGAACCGACGACCGCCCTCGACGTGACCGTCCAGGCCAAGGTGCTCGGGTTGCTCGATCGCGAACTCGCCGCCGCAGGGGCGGGCTGCCTGTTCATCAGCCACGACCTGGCCGTGGTGTCCCAGTTGTGCAGCCGCGTGCTGGTGATGCTGGACGGCAGGATCGTCGAGGATGCACCGCTGGACACGATCCTGACTGCCCCCGAGCATCCGTACACCAAGGGTCTGGTCGCGACCGCGCGCATCGACCGGGTCACTCCGGGCGAGCGACTGCCCACGGTGGCCGACTTCTGGGACGAGACGTCCCCCGAGCCCACGCCTCCCGAGCCCACGTCTCCCGAGCCCACGTCCCCCGAGCCCGTCGAGGGGTCCTGATGACCGCACCGATCTACCGCGCCACAGACCTGACCCGCGTGTACGGCACCGGGCGCCAGCAGGTGACCGCCCTGGACCACGTGGACGTGAGCATCGCGGCAGGGGAGCGGCTCGGGATCGTCGGGGAGTCCGGCTCCGGGAAGTCGACCCTGATCCGGCTGCTCGCCGGTCTCGACCGCCCGACCGGGGGCCAGGTGTGGTTCGACGACCGACCGGTCTCCGGGGTCGCGGAGTCCCGGCTCGGCTTCCTTCGCCAAGCGGTCCAGATCGTGTTCCAGGACCCACGCTCGTCGTTGAACCCGCGGATGCGGGTCGGCGACATCATCACCGAGCCGCTGCGCTCACCGTTGCTGCGAGGTCGAGCCGGGGTCCCCGCAGACCCCGCCGCCCGCCTCGCCGAGGTGCTGGACCAGGTCGGACTGCCCGCTGACTCGGGTCGGCGCCACCCCCACGAGTTCTCCGGCGGTCAGCGACAACGCATTGCCCTCGCCCGGGCCCTCGCCCCCCGTCCGCGGGTCCTGATCGCCGACGAACCGGTCTCGGCGCTCGACGTGTCGGTCCGCAGCCAGGTGATCAACCTGCTCAACGACCTGGTCGGCGAGCACGAGCTGACCCTGGTCTTCGT
>DVLP01000086.1 GCA_018715445.1 Candidatus Avipropionibacterium avicola
GAGTCGATCTCATGACATTTGACCTCCGTACATCCGTTGATGAGCAGCTGCGGGCCGACTGGGCCGAACTCGCCGAACAGGTCGGGACCAGGTTCGCTTCCCGTCCCAGCTACGGACTGTCCTGGCACCGACATCTCGCCCGGGGTCCGCTTCGGATCGCCACCGTGCACCGTGATGGCCGTTTGGTCGCCCTCCTCCCGCTGCACGAACGCCGCCGATTCGGGGTTACGGTCCTGCGACTTCTCGGCCATGGCCTGGGTACTGTCTCCGAAGCGTTGGCAACCGACGAACATGCACTGACGGACCTGGTCGCCGGACTCGCCACCACCGGCTCGGTGATCGAGCTGACCCACCTCCCGGCCTCATCGCCGCTGGTCACCGCGGTGCACCGTGATCCGGGTTGGGACTCCACCTTCGATCCGGATGATCATTGTCCGGTGATCGAGCTGCCGGTCGGCACCCGCGCAGCGGACCTGCGCAGCAAATCCACCCTCTCCCGCGCGGCGTCCACCCGGCGCAAGCTGGAACGTGAAGGAGCCGGTCTGCAGGTGGAGACGGTCCGAACTCCTGCAGAACTCGATGCGCGGTGGGACGACATCGTCGCCACCGCAGCGGCCGCCCAGAACGATGAGGGGGACGACCGGCTCAATCTGTGCGCTCCCCCACATGACCAGTTCACCAGTGAGTTTCTCCGTCAGGAGGCCGCTGACGGACATCTCCTGCTGTGGGGTGGCACCTTTGGCGGCATCTGGGGCGCCCACTTCGCCACGCTGCGCACCGGCCACACGTCCGAACTGTGGTTCACCCGGTTCGATCCCGACCGGGGCCGGTCCCGCCCCGGCCACCTGCTCATCGAAGCGGTATGTGACCAGCACGACGACGTCGATGTGACCCGAGTGGATCTCCTCATCGGCCGGAGCAGGTACAAGAGGGACTGGCAGAGCCACGAGTACGCGGTCGGCACACTGACCGCCGTTCCCGCCGGAAACCGGACCGCACGGTCACGCATGGCTGCGGCAGAGCACTCGGTGCGGATCCTCAGGGCTGTCGCGGAACGGGCCAGGCGCCCGTGACCGAACCGAGCCTGGAGAGGCCGGCTGAGCACTCGCAGAGCCGGTCGCTGGTGACCAACTCCTCCATCCTGGTCGTCAGCAGGATCATCACGGCGGTGTTCGGCTGGGCCGGCACTGTCGTGATCGCCCGGACGCTGTCCCCGGAGGACTGGGGACAGTACGCATTCGTCTTCGGGTTGCTGGGGATCATGGCGCTGATCACCGATCTCGGGGTGGGACGCGTCGTCCTCGCCAGGCTCGCCGCGGACGACCACGATGAGGCGCGCCAGGTGGCAGGATCGTTCATCCTGCTCCGGGGACTTCTCGGCACGCTCGGGTTCGCCGTCGCCATCGCCTACGCAGCACTGACCGGGCTGTCGGTCACCATGGTGGCCGTGGTCGCCTTTGCTGCCACGAGCGTCATCCTCGCCACCCCCGCCAACGCCCTGCTGGTCCTGTACCAGGCGCGACTTCGACTCGTCCCGGTGGCTCTGTGGGACATCGTGGCGCAGCTCGTGCAGTTCGCCCTCGTCCTGGTGGTCGCCTGGGCATCGCCGAGCCTGGCCTGGTTCATCATCCCTGCGATCGCCAAAGAGTTGGTGGTCCTGGTGGCCCGGACAACCGGGGTCCTGCGCGGATCGCTCGGTTCGGTGCCCGACTTCTCCGCCGGGACCAAATACTGGGGCGAGATGCTGCGCGAAGCGATTCCGATCTCCATCGGGTTCGCGCTCATCATGCTGCTGACCAAGGTCGACATCCTCATTCTCCAGCGTCTGGACACCTACGACGCGGTCGGCATGTACGCGATCGGCTACAAATTTTCTGACCTCGTGATCATGGTGACCGTGACCATCTCGGTGCCCATCACGACAGTGCTCGTGCGGTCATGGCCCGACGACCCCGAGACATTCCGTCACCGAACCCGGCAGGCGATGGTCGTGGCCGGTGGGCTCGGGGCTCTGGCATCTATCGGCTTCTGGCCGACCGCCGACTTCTTCGTGGGCCTGCTCTATGGAGAAACCTTCGTCCCCGCCTCCCATGCCGCCCGGATCCTGGTGGTCTCGAGCGCGATCAGCGGTGTGACTAACATCGGGCTCGTGGCACTGGTCGCCGCGCGCAAGCTCTCCGTCTTCCCTTGGGTAGCCGGCGCCGGCGTCCTGCTCAATGTGGGCCTGAACTATCTCGCGATCCCTCGGTGGTCCTACGACGGGGCGGCAGTGGCCACCCTGATCACCGAAGTGGTGATGTTCGTGGCCTGCTTGATCGTCGTCCAGGCCAGCCTGCGGATTCGAGGCAGCGTGCCCTGGGGTCCATTGATCCGTCAGATCCTGCTCGCCGCATCCGTGATCGCTCCCGCGGCAGTGCTCATCGGATTCTCCGGGTGGCCGTGGCCACCGGTTATCATCGTGGCTCTCGTACTCTTCGTGGCGTTGGTCGAATACAGCGGGTCACTCGAGGACGTCACTCTGCTCGGACGAATCCCCGCGAGGATCCGCCGCGGACGGAAGGACCACTGATGGCAGTCCGGCAGCCGTCCCGCGCGCTCCGCGACGCCACTGCGGGTCTGCGCCCTGGTCGTTCCGGAGTGGTATTGGCCTATCACGACATCATCTCAGACACGGCCGAGGTCTACCCCTACGCCGTCACCGAATCGACGTTCCTGCACCAACTCGACCTGGTCGAGGCAGCAGGACTACGACCGGTCACGCTCTCCCACTTCACCGATCGCCTCGCCGCTGGCGATGCGTCCGGGCTCGCCGCAATCGTCTTTGACGACGCCCTGGTCGGGGTACACCAGCACGCGCTACCCCGCCTGGCCGAACGCGGTCTCCCCTGGACGCTTCTGCCGGTGACCGAACGCACGGGTGTCCGTCCACAGTGGTGGCCCGAAGCGTCGCGGACCATGAACAGAACCGAGATCGACGACGCCCTGTCCGCCGGGGCGACGCTGTGCGCACACACCACTACCCACGCCTCGCTTCCCGGGATGTCCACCGCAGACGCACTCGACGACCTCCGCCGGTCCCGGGACACACTGTCCGACTGGGCGGGCACCGACATCCGCGAGCTGTGTTACCCGTTCGGGCACCAGAACGCGCGGATCCGGGCGGTGGCGTCCGACGCGGGTTACCGGGTGGGGTTCACCTTCACCAACGGGCGCAGCGATCCCCGGACAGACATGTACGCCCAACCCCGGTTGGCGATGCACGAGAACCTTCGGTCCGCGAAATGGCTGGCCACGCTCCTGCGTCCGGGACGGAGCTGGCCCCCGGTCCGCGACCTGGGCGTCGACGATTCCGGAGATGCGTCATGATCGCCGGAATCACGGTGGCCCTGGCGGTCTGCGTGGTGCTCTTCGGGCTCTCGGTCAGACGACCCCAGTGGGGCGTGCTCGCCATGACAGCCCTCATGCCCTTCCACGGGCTCCTTCTGATCTACCCGGTCACCGTGTCGTTCTGGAAGGAGGCGGCGGTTCTCGCCATTCTCGTGGCGTGCCTGTTCGCCCGGCGTATGCCGAGAAATCGCACGGTCGTCGCGCCGTGGCTGCTCCCGTTGATCGTGCTCGTTCCCCTGGGGGTCATCTCCGCACTGATCGTCCACGGTGCGGATGCCTTCTTCCCACTGAAGATCGCCTTCTTCTATATCCTCCTCGCGGTGGTGGCGGTGATGTTCCCGTTCACCCGACGAGACAAGGACGTGTTTGTCTCGATACTGATCGTGACCGGGGTCCTGTCCTCGCTGTACGGGATCTGGCAGCAGTTCGCCGGGCCATTCGCCCTCGCCGACATGGGTTACGAATGGAATGAACACATCCGGAGTGCGGGCCCACTGCTGCGCAGTTTCGGCACCTTCAACCAGCCGTTCCCCTTCGGGCTCTTCCTCATGCTCGTGATCATCGTCGGGACGGCCACCGCTCTCGCCGAGCCGCATCGACTCCGATCGCGGCTATTCCTGCTCGCGTTCCCCGTCCTCGGGCTCGGCATGGTCCTGTCGGTCGTGCGGGCGAGTTACGTCGGCGTCGTGGTAGGCCTCATCCTCATCGGGGTCCTCCTCTACCGCCGTTTCCTCGGATGGCTGGGAGTCGCTGCCGCCGGCGGCGTCCTGGCACTCGCGGCAACCGCCGCGGTGTTCGGCTCCGCCGTGGTGTCGACGTTCTTCTCCAGCAGCAGCCTGGAGGACCGCGGTGGACACTGGACGACCAACGTGCCCCTCATCCTCACCCAACCGTTCGGTCAGGGACTCGGAACCACCGGGTCGTCCGCGGCCAAGGTCTCCGACGGGTGGGACCCGGCGGCGCCGCTCTACCAACCCGACAGCAACATCATCAAGATCCTGCTGGAGCTGGGCCCGCTCGGCTTCGCCTTGTATGTCGCGATCGTCCTGCTCATGGTCATCCCATTGACGCGGATGATCCCATTGACCACAGATCCGCTGGAGCGAGGACTCCTGGGCGGGGTGGTCGCCGCGACCCTGGCCGCATGCGTCGCCGCCCTGTTCTCGACCTATCTCGAGATCTTCCCCATGGATGCCTACTTCTGGCTGTTCCCCGCCGTCGCCGGGAGCACGAGTCTCACTGTGCGGAATCAGCTCTCCGGTCGACTACGGCTTCCCCGGCCGGCGATCCTGTCCACTCACAGGACACGGTCCACGACGGCCGCGATCCGTTCCCGGAACGCCGCCTCGGAGAATCCTTCGGCGAACCGGGTCAATTCCGAGACCGAGTAAGCCGAATCATCCCAGTCGCGCATCGCCTCGGCGAAAGCGGCAACGATGTCGTCGTCGTCACACTCTCCACCCACCAACTGACCAGAGACGCCCGGCACCACGGTATCCACCGCACCGCCCCGCCCCAGGGCCAGAACCGGCGTACCTGCGGCGATGGCCTCAACCGGCACGATCCCGAAGTCCTCCTCGCCGGGCATGACCAGTGCACGGGCGCCACGAACGAGGTCGCGCATCTCCTCCCGCGGGAGGCGGCCGAGGAACTCCACGCCGGGGCCGGATCGGGCGACGCACCGCTCCATGTCCCGCCCCTCACCCACGACGAGGAGACGGACGCCGGCCTTGACTGCCGCGGCGACGGCCCTGTCGACCCGTTTGTAGGGCACCAGGCGACCGACGGAGATGAAATAGTCACCCCGTGGCACATCACCCGGAGTGAAGTAGGTGGTGTCCACGGGCGGATGCACCACCCGGGCATCCCGGCCCCACCACTGACGGATCCGTTCCCGCACCGCCGTCGAATTGGCGACGATCTCGTTCGGCGCGGGCGACCAGCGCTTCTCATTGGCTTTCGCCCGCGCGGCGAGCACGCCCAGTGCCGCTCGGCCCGCCGCCGAGTCCGTCTCCCCGTGGCGAAAGCCCGGATCCCACGCCCAGCGGGCGGGACTGTGGACATACGCCACCGACGGCACGTCGATCGCCGCTGCGGCGATCGCGAACGCATGGTGGCTGATCACCACCGCATCCGTCTCGGCGGGAGTGATCTCCGCCCGGCGCAGCGCCCACGGCACCAGAGGCAGTAGCGGCGCGTAGGACCGCCTTCCGATCAGGTCGTAGGTCCGCTGCAGCGGGCCCGTGGCCACCCGGTGGGCCAATCCGGCCGGGATTCCCTCCGGGCGCGCGAACGGAACGTGGATCCGGGCCTCCGGCCACGTGCGGGCCATCTGCTCGACCACGTGCTCGCTGCCCGCGATATCGGTGAGCCGCTCGTGCACGAGGGCAACCCGGGGCTGACGCGACCCCACTGGATGCTCCCTCCTACCCGCGGCGGTCACTTCATTGTTTCTTGCAACCGCACCGCCACCCGGGCGGGCACACCGACCTCGGCGAACGAGGCGAGAGCGGCCTCCGCCGCCTTACCGTCCGCGGAACGGTTGTCAACCACAACGATCCCGAGATCCACGTCGGTTGCGGGCACCTCGCGCCACCACGGATCATCGAAGGACGCGCCCACCGACCGTCCCTCCTGGGCTCCGGAGGCCCGGGGCGCCTCGACCGGGTCCACATCGCCCAGGACGACGACGGTGCCGCCGGCGGAGAGCACAGCGGTCACTGCGGCCTCGGTCAGAGGCGGGAACCCCGTGCGCGACGACTGGTCGATGTCAACGGTGGCCGAGTGGCGATGGCCAGCGGAACGAGCCCAGATGGAATCGGTCCGCCGGCCCCTACGCAGCCGCGCCAAGCCCAGGACCAGGACAGCCAGTGCCGTCGTGGCGAGACCCGCGACGAGGCCCGTTTGGAACGGCTTCGGCCAGCTCGGTCCAGTGCCTCCGGACTGCGCGACGATGGTGGCCACGGGATAGGCAGTCCGGAGTTGTTCCGCACCCGCTCGAGCCTCGTAGATGAGGGCGAGAAGATCAGAGGTGTCCGCCTGGCGATCCAGACGACGACGGGCATCGATCTGCTCATTGAGACGGTCGACCTCTTTTTGAGCCGCCTCGGAGACGGGCTCCAGGATCTGCTCCCGCGCTTCGACAGACCGCAAGTTCATGGCCTCGACCGCCAGATCACCCATCTTCGCCGCGTTCAGCGGTCCGGACTGCGACCTGGTGTTGACCTCGAGGAGACCCGGGATCTTGGAGGTGGTGACCGTGACCGACGGCCTCAGTCCGTACAGGGTCACGGGCTCCCCCACGCCCTCCTCGATAAAAAATCGCGCCCTCTCGTCCGTCACATACTCGGACATCCCGGCGGCAAGGGCTTCCATCGTGGCCGCGTCCCGCTCCTCGCGGCCGGGCGTGGCGACATTCACGGTGGTGGTGGCGGTGTACTCATCCCGGAACGTCGATGCGATGATTCCGGCAAGCACTCCCACGACCAGACCGATCACGATCGCCGCGGGCAGAGACCTCGCAAGCGAGGAGATCACCAGGCCCAGATCGAGAACCGGTGGACGGTCCCCTCGGGTGCCCGCCTGGGTACCGCGCCCGTCAGTGCTAGCCGTCTCCATTGATGGAGTCCCTCCAGTCGACAAAGGTGGGTGCCGGAACCCCGCCGCATTCGGGACACTCCGAGTACCGCGCGATCATATCGCCCGATACCACCGGATGAGGACACCTCCCGACTGTGAGACCGAGCACCTGCTCGTGTCTCCGAACTGCCGGTAGCATGCGCGACGAACGCCCTGGCGACCTTGGACCAGGGCCCCGACCATCGTAGGTACTCATGACCGACACTTCCTCGCCGCGTCTGCCCCTCATGCCTTCACAGACCGGGATGCGTGACGGACATCTCCAAGATCCAGAAAATTCCGCCTACTCCGTTGCCCAGATCGTCTGGTTTTCCGGAGAGGAACTCGACGAACAGATGGTGATCGACGCGGTGGAAACCGGCGTCCGAGACACACGTTCCATCCTCATGACAGCCTCATTTGACGAGGACGGTCAGTGGTACCAGCAGCTCAACTCGAGCGTTGATATACCTGTGCACCGCGTCGACCTCACCACGGCGCCCGATCCGCGTCAGGCCGCCCGTGATCTCGCCTTCCGGGAGGTTCGACGTGCACTTCCGATCAGCGGCCCGGGCCTGCCTTTCAGGTCCTACGTCCTCACACTCGGACCTCACTCATTCGCGTGGTTCGGCATCTGTCACCACATGTTCATCGACGGCTACGGGGCGACGCTGCTTCGAGCCCGGGTTGGTCAGGCTCTCGGGGCACTCGCCGCCGGCCAGCCGGTGCCCGAGAGCCCGTTCGGCGACATCGTCGACCTGATCCCGGCCACACCGGATCCCGATCCGGCTGACCTGGAGTTCTGGAAGTCCCACGTGGCCGACGCGCCGGAGGTGATCGGGTTCACCGATCGTGTGGCACCGCCGGCACCCCTGTACGAGATGCTCGATTTCCGCACGCCCGGATTCGCCACCAGAATCGCCGAAGCCCTCGACGGCGTGAACTGGGCACACGTCGCGGCCGCCGCGGCGATCTCCTACTCCTCGGTGATTCTTGAGAATCCGGTCGTGGTGGTGGGACTGCCCGTGACGGGGCGCTTCACGCCAGAGGAGAAGTCCACCCCCTCCCAGTCGATGGGGGCGCTCCCGCTCAAGATCGAGGTCAACCACGAGGCTGATCTGCCTACGCTGGTCGCCACGTTCCGGCAGACGGTCCGCAGTACCAAGGATCACCAGAGGCAGGCACCGGATGCGCTTCGGGCTGAACTCCCCGTGGCATGGCGTACCGGGCGGATGTACGGACCGATGGTCAACATCATCCCGTTCGAGATGCCGTCGATGGCCGGAGCTCTGGAGACCGGGCTCGAGGTGATCAGCCACGGTCCGTGCGACGACATCTCCTTCACCGTCACCCCCGGCCCCGAGGGCGGGATCCGCACCGAGATGCTCTTCAATCCCTCCCTGTACGGGCCGACCGTTCGTGCGGCCCACACAGCCCGTTTCCAGCGCTGGTTGGAGCAGATTGCCGACCGGCCGGACTCGCCCCTGTCCGACCTTGTCTGCCTCACCCCCGAAGAGCAGGCTGCGCACGCCGACCTCGCGGGCACCCCGGCGACAGGCGCCCCCCAGCCGTTGGTCTGGGGCACGTCATGCACCGTCGCGGATCTCGCTGAGCGGGCCGAAGAATCCGAGGTAACGGGTATCGCCGTGCATTCGGACCTGGGCAGGCCCGCCGTCTTCGGCAGACCCGGAAGGGTTGTCTTCCATACCCCGGCCGGCCCCCGGGAATCCGGGCTGCTCGTCGCACTGGGTTCAAGCGGGCTCGAGTACCGGGGAACGGTGGACGACCGGGTGGTCGTCAACGGGAACCAGGTCGAGCTCGAAGCCGTTCGCCTTGCGGTCACGCGCGATCCCCGGCACGTCGATGCCGAGATCTCTGCTTCCGGCAGACGGATCACCGTCCGACTCGGCACCGAGGCCGATCAATCCGAGCGGGACGAGGTCTCCCTTCGCGCAGCAGAGGTCACCGCAGCCCCTGTTGTCGTGCGATGATCTGCTCCGGCCTGAGGGTCCTCCACCTAGTCAACGAGGTGGTGGACACCGGCAACGGGATCGTCAACGTCACCGTGGATTTGGCGATCGACGCGCACGCACGTGGTCACGAGGTCGCCGTCGCCTCGTCCGGCGGCGGATTCGTGGACCTCCTGCGCTCATCCGGGGTGGCCCATCACCGCATCGACTTCCGCGGGGAGCCGTTGCGTTCCTTCTCGAAGTTGCGCGCGCTTATCGCCGACTTCCAGCCCGACATCGTGCACGCCCACACCGTCGCACCATGCGTCCTGGCCGCCGCGGTCCGCGCAGTGCCGGGCGGATCCGATTTCACACTGGTCGCCACCATGCATAACGTGTACCAGCGCTCGTCGTTACTCATGGCGTCCGCGGACATGACGGTGGGAGTGGCGCAGTCCGTCTCCGACGTGGTCGGTAGTCGCCGAATCCGGTCCCCCCTGCTCGCCACCGTGGTCAACGGCGTGGTCAACTCCCCGCGGCGTGGGCGGACCGACCCCGTGGCCAGGGAGCTGGGACCCCGCTCGATCGTGGCGGTCGGCGCTGTCTCACACCGCAAAGGAGTGGACGTACTCCTCGCTGCCTTCGAGATTCTGGCCACCACCCGCCGGGATCTGCACCTCTGGTTTATCGGCAACAAGGACTGGGAGGAGTTCGTCCACGAGGCCGAATCCTCCGCCCATGCCGACCGTGTCCATCTGATTGGCTTGGCCGACGACCCCACCGCGTTCCTGGGCGAAGCCACGGTGGTCGCTCTGGCTTCACGACGCGAGGGACTCGCGTTGTCCCTGCTGGAGGCACGAGAGGCCGGCGCGGCCATCGTCGCCACGGAAACCGACGGCGCTCGTGAAGGCCTTGACGCCGGTGAGGCCGGCCTCCTCGTCCCCGTCGACGATCCCGATGCGCTGGCAACGGCGCTCGCCCGGGTCATCGACGATCGAGAGTGCCGGGACGACCTCCGCCGGCGCTCGGCGAACGGTCTGGACCGGTTCAGCGTGACCAGGATGGCACGTGAGTACGAAGAGGTATATCGACGAGCGATCACTCACCGTCACACCTGATCGGCCTCGGTCAGGAACCGAACCCTCCGCCGCTTCCTCCGGACGTCGGTTGCCCGATAATGGGAGCTTCGGCGCCGACCGAGCCAGTACCGGTGCCCGGCACGCAATTACTGATCGCGTCCTGGAGTGCCGCGACGGCGGGCTTGGGAGTCTGATTCTCGTAGTAGAGGCCGAAGTATCGTTCCGGGTCCCCGTTGGGTGCACC
>DVLP01000087.1 GCA_018715445.1 Candidatus Avipropionibacterium avicola
GCGAGGGCAACCAGACCTTCACCCTGCACATCCCGACCGCCGAGGGGACGACCCGTCGGATCCCGATCCGGCGCACCGCCGAGTACGCCCAGCCGGACAACCTGGTCCCGCTGTTGCGGGACAGGATGCGCCTGCCCCATCCCGAACTGATGACGGTGTCCACCCGCAACCCCGAGCTGGCCGACCGGCTCGACATCCTCGGGCTGACCCGCCACCGCTCCGTGGTCGACGAGACGGTGCTGTGGCCGCAGAACATCCGCCAGCTGCGCAGCATGGTGCTCGCGCACCTGCGTGAGCGGTTCCCACCGTTGTGGGCGTGCCACGACGACGGTGACATCCCGCTGCTGGTCGACGGGGTCGCCTTCGGCGTGGAGATCCCGGACGACCAACCGGCCGTCATCCTCAAGTCCCCCGTGCTGAGCGGGGTGCGCTCGGTCTCCCAGGCCGATGCCGAGCTCAACATCCTCAATCGTGACAGCCTCTGGGTGCGGTGGGTCCGCTACGGCCGCACCGTCTGGCAGGAGCTGACCTTCATGGCCCGCCCCTTCGTCCCCGAGCAGCTCGACGCCATGATGGCCCTGTTCGTCGAGACCGTCCCCGAGATCCGCGAAGAGCTCGGCACCAAGCTCGTCGACTGATACACGACCCCCGAGCCCGTCGTCCACGACCCCCGAGCCGACCCCTCACGCCCCCGAGCTCGCCGAGGGGTCACTCAGCCCGACCGTGGAAACCCAACTTGGTACACCAGACGATCCTCTGCGGTGATCCTGGCCGTCGCCAGCATCTTTGCGCCCACGGTCTCGTCGCCAGCGCGCAGATTGACGGTCTCGGCAGGCAGGATCGTCGTGGTGGGTGGCGGGTCGTCCCAGATCTGGACATCACTGGGCAGCACGCTGATGTCCGAGGCATCACTGGTGGTGATGGTGAGCTGGAGATCATTGTGTCGAAGGCTGATTTGGTCGCCCGTCTCGTCGATGACGTCGACGCTCGGATCGTGGAGCAGCGGGATGTCCTCCATGAACGGTCCGGTGTGCTCGACGTCGATCAGGATCTGATCGTCCAGGAATCGGATGCGCTTCGTCCCACGATCACCCAGCGGATGAACGATCGTGAGTTCACCCAGGGGCAGATCGATGATGCCGGGGGTGGGCTCGATCTCGGTGTCGCCGACGAAGAACTGGGGCAGCAGCTCAGCGGCATTCTCGTACGACACGTCTGCTGTTCTGGTGCCCCAGACACCGTCCTCGGTGTGACGTGACTGGGTTTGCGTGACCGCGCCGAGGGCATCGTTCCAGAGCAGGCCGAGGCCGAGTCGTTGGCCACCTCGGGTCCGTTGTCCCGAGTTGAACACCGCATAGTAGGCCCCACGACGGATGAAGGTGTGGGTCATCGGCCCACGTGAATCGGTCCGTTGCTGGGTGAAGTTGTTGCTGGCCAGGCAAGGCAGCTGTTGCAGTGACTCGTCGCGTTGCTCGTCGGACGGGTACCAACGGGAGTGGGACAGATGGAGGAACTGGTACGGGGTGTAGGCGTTGAACCCGCCGATCACCAGTTCGTCCACCTCTGGCCAGCGTGCCTCGAGCTCGTTGCGCTGCCGGTCATGGAGTGTTTGGATCTCGGTGGTGCTGGGCGCGAATGCGCGAGCGGTCTCGACATCGCGGGCCCCGGGCTCGGGCACACGGTCCAGGTAGGACATCGCCTGCCGTGTCTCGATCGCACGATTGAGGACGAACCCGCCATCGGGTTCGGGGACCGCGTTCAGCGAGAGGAACTCGGTCCACGCCGCGAGCTCGTCGTCGAGCAGCGAGATGATCTCTACTCCGTCGGGGATCAGCTCCGCGTAGTGGCGGGCGCTGCGCACATTGCTGAGGTGGGTGCTGAGGGTGTAGCGCCAGTCAACCCCGTGTCCCTCGTACATGAATCCGACGGGGCTCTGGAAGTGTCCGGGGCTCTCGGCCATCCGTGACACCAGGAGTTGCTGGATCTCAGGGTCGGGGTCGAGGTGAAGGTAGGCGGTCGCTCCGGCCCAGACATTGGTGTACTGGTTGGAGTACTGGGCCACGAACTCGTACCAGGCAGTGTCGGTGAGCAGGTAGTGCAAGCTCTTGCGCTGCGCAGCGATCAGGTCAGCGTAGAGCTCGGTGTCGAAGGTGGCATCGGCCTCGAGGATCGTCAACGTCTCACCGAGGAACTTCGTGGCGAAGGCCGTGTTGGCGTAGCTGAGTGACTTGTAGTCGCCGCCGAAGTCGCTGCCGCCGTCGAAGGGGTACATGCCGTTGTCGTCCTGGAGGCCGATCAGGTACTCCAGGGAGGCCCGGAGGCGGTTTTGGAGTGCTGGGCTGTGGTGATGGAGGTTCCACGGGCGATCGGTGGCCCAGAAGTAGGCGAAGGACAGCGTGTTCTCCATGACACGCGCATGATCGGGGAACTGTTCAGCACTGCCACGCCACACATGGATGTCGATGAAGCCTCGCAGCGGTCCGTCCTCGACCACCGCATTGGCCACGGTGTGGAGGTGTGCCAGGAAGTAGGGCAGCGTCAGCTCATCGTCATCGAAGAGGTCCGGGGTCAGACTCTCCAGGTCGGCGGCTGGCACGGGTTCCCACACGGCAGTGCCCTGGTCCGGGGTGGCAGAGGCACGGGTGGGCGGGCTGACAGCCGCGCCCATCACCGAGCCGCAGGCCAGTGCTCCGGACGCAGCGAGCACATGTCGT
>DVLP01000088.1 GCA_018715445.1 Candidatus Avipropionibacterium avicola
AAGACCACCGCGCTGCCGAGTGCCGACGAGCTGGCCGACGAACTGGTCGGCAGGATCCTGGCCGAGCGCCCCTCCGACGCCGACGGTCGCGCCGCGGTGCTGGTCAACGGACTGGGCGCAACCAAGTACGAAGAGCTGTACCTGCTGTTCGGTTCGATCGCCGAACGGCTCACCGCGCAGGGCGTGGTGATGGTGCAGCCCGAGGTGGGCGAGCTGGTCACCAGCCTCGACATGGCCGGCTGCTCACTCTCGGTGACCTGGCTCGACGACGACCTGGAGCAGTTGTGGACCGCGCCGGCCGACACCCCGGCCTATCGACGCGGGACCCCCGAGCCGAACGGGTTCACCCAACTGCCGCCGCACGAGCAGACCACGACGAGCACCGACGAGCCGCTGGAGGCCACGGCCGACTCCCGCCGGGTCGCCACCACGGTGGTCGACCTGCTGCACGCCATGCGCACCCTGATCCTCGACCGGGCCGATGAGTTGGGTCGCTTGGACGCGGTGGCCGGCGACGGCGACCACGGACGCGGGATGAGCCATGGCGTACGGGCCGCGGTGGAGGCTGCCGAGGGCGCAACGGGCCGTGGAGGCGGTGCCGGTGCGGTGCTGCAGGCGGCCGGCTTGGCCTGGGCCGACGGGGCCGGCGGCACCAGCGGCATCCTCTGGGGCGTCCTGTTGTCGACCATCGGACGCAGCCTGGGCGACGAGCAGGCACCGGATGGGGCGGCCGTGTCATCGGCACTGACCGCCGGAGCACGCGCGGTCCAGGACCTCAGTGGCACCTCGCTGGGCGACAAGTCGCTGTTGGACGCGCTGTTCCCGTTCGTGGAGGTGCTCGAGCAGCAGGTCGGCAACGGTACGGCGCTGGCCCAGGCCTGGCGCGCCGCTGCCGAGCGATGCACCGAGGCGGCCCGGGCCACCGCCGACCTGGTCCCGAAGGTGGGGCGCGCCCGTCCGTTGGCCGAGCGCAGCGCCGGTACGCCCGATCCCGGAGCGACCTCGCTCGCCATGATCGCCGAGACCCTGGCCGACGCCCTCGACACCGACCACGACACCGACCCCAAGGAGCAGTGATGAGTGAGACCACGAACCCCCAGCCGGACCAACTGCGGATCCTGGTGGGCAGTGACGGTGCCGGACTGGACTACAAGGACGCCATCGCCGAGGACCTGCGATCCGACCCGCGCGTGGCCTCGGTCGTCGACCTCGGCGCCAACCCCGACGACCCGGCAGCGACCACCTATCCGTCGGTGGCCACCCGGGCCGGTGAGCTGATCATGTCCGGTGAGGCCGATCGGGCGATCCTGTTCTGCGGGACCGGGATCGGTGTGGCGATCGCCGCCAACAAGGTCCCCGGGATCCGTGCCACCGTGGCCCATGACTCCTTCAGTGTCGAGCGGTCGGTGCTGTCGAACAACTGCCACATCCTCACCCTGGGTCAGCGGGTCATCGGTCTGCAGCTGGCGCGACGCCTGGCCCGTGAGTGGGTCGGCTACCGGTTCGACCCGGCCAGCCACTCGGCGGCCAATGTGGCCGAGATCGAGCAGTACGAAGGCTGTCGCTGACCAGTCACCCTGCCGTTGACCGTCACCCGGGAGCGGCGCCGGTGGCCTTGACCCGCAGACGGTAGAGCGAACTGGTGGCCGTCAGGTAGAGGTCGCTGCGCCGCGGCCCGCCGAAGGTCAGGTTCGCCACGGTCTCGGGGACGTGCAGCACCGCCAGGTGGCTGCCGTCGGGCGCGTACACCTCGACGCCGCGACCCGAGCTCACCCAGAGCCGGTCGGCGGTGTCGACCCGCAGCCCGTCAAAGGCCCCCTGAGGGCACTCGACGAGCACCGCACCCCCACGGACACCGCCGTCGACCAGGTCGAAGCTGCGCAGGTGGCGACGTGCCGAGTCACTGATGTGCACGCGTCGCCCGTCGGCCGAGAACGCGATGCCGTTCGGTTGGTCGAAGTCGTCCACCACGCGCGTCACGGTGCCGTCCGGATCGATCCGGTAGACGTGGCGGCCGTCCTGCTCGGGTTCGGCGGCGTAGCCCTCGTAGTCGGAGGCGATGCCGTAGGTCGGATCGGTGAACCAGATGCTCCCGTCCGGAGCCTCGGCGAGATCGTTGGGGGAGTTGAGCCGGGCGCCGTGGTAGCTGTCCGCCAGGACGGTGAGGCTGCCGTCGGGTTCAGTGCGGGTGACCCGTCGGGCACCGTGCTCGGCGCTCAGCAGTCGGCCGGCTCGGTCAACGCTGTGACCGTTGTGGTGGCCGGCGCGGTCGCGCAAGACACTGGTGTGACCGGTGACCTCGTCGTGGCGCAGCAGACGGTCGTTGGGGATGTCGGAGAAGATCAGCTGCTCGAACGCCGGGAACCAGGCCGGTCCCTCGAGCCAGCGGCCACCGGTGCACAGCCGGACCAGCTCCCGGTCTCCGCGCAGGCCGTTGCCGCGTTCATCGCTCACCTCGAACTCCACGGCGAACCGCTGGAGGGTCGTGTCCAGGTCTGCTGCTGCCATCTCCCGTACTCCGCTTCGTCGGCGTCCTCGCTGCGGACACCCTATTCCCCTGACCGGGTGGCCTCGACCGCTGTGCGACACGCGCCCCTCTTGACAGCAAGCGAACACGCTGTACTGTTTCGCACAGTTTCCTTCCGTGCTCGTCGATGTCGAGGGAGTTGACCCATGGTGGCTCGAAGGACCCTGCTGGCCAGTGCCGGCGCCGGTATCGCCCTGACAGGACTGGCCGTCCGGAGCGCTCACGCCGACCAGGACTCGGCAACGACCTACCACGTCGCCTCCGACGGATCGGACGATGCGGACGGTACGACACCCGAGCGTGCCTGGGCGACGACCGAGCGCGTGAATGCCACCGACCTGCGCCCGGGAGACCAGGTGCTGTTCCGTCGCGGCGACCGTTGGACCGGCAACCTGGTGATCACCGACTCGGGCACCCATGAGGCACCGATCGTGATCGGCGCCTGGGGGAGCGGACCCCGCCCGCGGATCGACGGCGCACTTCCGGCCGAGGACGTGCTCGCGGCCACCGTGCTGGTCCACAACGCCGAACACGTGCACGTTCGTGATCTCGAACTGACCAACACCGCCGACGAGGAGGGGATGCGCAACGGCGTCCTGGTGGCGGTGGACGAGCCGACCCAGCCCGTGTACTCGGGCTATCTGATCACCAACCTCGACATCCATGACGTGTCCGGTCGGATCGAGCCGTCGGCCAACGATGCCAAGCGTTCCGGTGGGATCGGCGTCGTGCTGGACGGATCGTCCGACGCGGTGTCGCGCCTCGACGACATCGTCATCACCGACAACACCGTCCGCCATGTCGACCAGACAGGGATCTGGATCGACGGAAACCTGCGCAGCAAGGAACTTCCGCCAGGGACCGACGTGGTCTTCCGTGGCTACACCTGGGACCAGATCAAGTACACCGGGGTCGAAATCGCCCACAACCGGGTGAGCGACACCGCGCGCAACGGGATCATTCTGCGGATGGCCGAGGACGGACATCTGCACCACAACGAGGTTTCCGAGACCAGTGACCGCGTCCACTCGGGCAACTCGGTGTTCACCGTCAGCGTGTACCGCTGTGTCGTCGAGTGGAACGAGGTGCACCACAACCTGTCCCACGACACGGCCGACGGTGCAGCCTTCGACCCGGACCTGGACTCGCCGGAGACCGTGTGGCGCTACAACTTCAGCCATCACAACAACTACGGCCTGCTGACGATGTGCACCAGGCCACGGGACTACGGGATCGAGGTTCATCAGAACATCGACATCGCGGGTCGCGGACGGCTGCTGAACCTGAACTACGGGTTCAGCGGGGTCACCTTCCGTAACAACGCCTTCTGGGCCAAGCCCGTGCCTGAGGTCGAGTACCCCGACACCCAC
This sequence comes from Candidatus Avipropionibacterium avicola, assembly GCA_018715445.1. Classification (GTDB taxonomy): domain Bacteria; phylum Actinomycetota; class Actinomycetes; order Propionibacteriales; family Propionibacteriaceae; genus Avipropionibacterium; species Avipropionibacterium avicola. The sequence goes on from DVLP01000088.1 coordinate 3,898, forward strand.
CCGGAGTACGTCAACCCCGACCGGGAGACCGCAGACGGGTATCCGCAGCTGGTGTGGGAGACCCACGAGCGAACCGGCACCAACTTCGAGGCCGAGCAGACCTACCGCTACGTCGACAACGTGGTCCTGAACGAGGCGCCCACCGCCACCTGTTATGTGAACCGGAACGACGCCGATGCCCGGCGGGTCACGAATCGCGCTCTTGAGGGCAATGTCGTGTACGGGATCGAGCCGACTGACCTCGACCTGCTCGGCGACGGCATCCGCCACGGTGGCATCAAGGCGCCCGCGCGCTGGATCGCCGAGACGGTCGGGCACCGGGTGCACGCGTTCTGGTTGCCGTCCATCGAAGGCCGGCGCAACCCCCGCATCGGCCCGCGGGCCGAGACCGCCGGCTGATCCCGTACCGCCCCACGACCGTACTGACCGACGACAGTCCCGCACCACGACCGTCCTGCACCGATGGAGATCTGCATGTCCACACGAACATCACCCAGGCGCGCGAGGGCACTGCTGCCCGTCGCCGTGATGGCCGTCCTCGCGGTCCTGGCCACTCTGGCGCCGGTCGCCGTCCCGGCCGCCCATGCCGATCCGGACGGGTCCGACCTCGGCCGGCCGCGCTGGGTCGGCGGCTGGACCGCGGCACCCCTGGGCGCCGGAAGCTCCACCGACACGGAGCAGCACCAGGGCTTCGACGACCAGACCGTGCGCAATGTCGTCCACCTCCAGGCCGGCGGTGACACCGTACGGATCGAACTGTCGAACGCCCATGGGGAGCAGGCCATCCATCTCGGTGCGGTCACCGTGGCGGTCCACACCGGCGGGGGCGAACTCGACGAAGCCACCCTCAGGGAGGTCACCTTCGGCGGCCATCGCGATGCAGTGATCGGCGAGGGGGCCTTGCTGGTCAGCGATCCGGTCGATCTGGAGGTCGATCCCGGGACTGACCTGGCCGTCAGCATCCACCTCAGCGACCCCACCGGTCCGGTGACCTGGCACCAGAATGCCGAAGCCACCTCCTACCTGGCCGACAGCGACCGCACCGGGGAGACCTCCGGTGACGGATTCGCCGAGATCTCGTCCTGGTTCTTCCTCAGTGAGGTCAGTGTGCTCAGTGCCCAGAGCCGGGGGACCGTGGTCGCGTTCGGGGACTCGATCACCGAGGGCTACCGATCAACCACCGATGCCAACCTGCGTTATCCCGACCTGCTCAACGAGAGACTGCGATCCGGATCCCCCGGTCTGGTGCACAGCGTCGTCAACGAAGGCATCGGCGGGAATCGCCTGCTGACCAACAGCTTCGGTACGGTCCGTGACCATCTCTCGGCCCAGAGTCGATTCGTTCGCGACGTGGTCGCCCGACCGAACGTGGAACGGGTGATCGCGACCTTCGGGACCAACGACCTCGCCTCGTACGGCGGCAATGCCGACGGCGAACCGGCCACCGTCGACGACCTGGTCCGGGGGATGCAGAACCTCATCGCCCAGGCCCACGCCCACGACATCGAGATCATGGTCGGCACCATCCCACCGTTCGGAGGGAGCAGCATCCACAACGACCGCACCGAGCAGGTCCGCCAGGACTACAACACCTGGGTCCGGATCAGCGGTGAGCCGGACGCGGTGGCCGACTTCGACCAGGCACTGCGTGACCCGGACGATCCCGAACGGATGCGTGCCGCCTACGACTCCGGTGATCACGTCCACCCCGGCGATCAGGGCTACCAGGCGATGGCGGACGCGATCGAGCTGCGTTGGGTCCAGGGAAGGGGCTCGCAGCCGGCACCGGTCGAGGACCACCTGATCCTGGGCAGTCTCGAGATGGCCCAGCCGATGACCGGAGGAACGGCGCAACCGGTCCGACTGCCGGTGACCAACCGGGCCAGCACCCCAGTCACCCTGACGGTCCGCCTCGACCTGCCCGACGGCTGGCAGGCCGAACCCGTCAGCCTCGAACTGGATCCGGGACAGGACGGCGTGGCCGAGCTCCTGGTCACCCCACCGCAGGAACCGGCCACGGCCACCCTGACGGCAGCGGTCGACGCCGGCTCGGTGGTGGTGCTGGGGCGTCCCACGGCCGAGGTCGCGACCGTCCCGACCGCGGAGCGGGCCGTGTGGGCACTGGACTTCGGAGGCAGCGACACCCCGGTCCTCGAGGGCTATCGCGGCATCAGTCCCGAGGATGTTGCCGAGGACCAACCCGTACGGTGGCTGGACGGCACGATCGACTGGCGGGACCGTGGCAACACCGATGACCTGCGACGCGACTTCGTGCTGTCGGACCAGCCCGGCACGCTGCGCCTCACCATCCCCGCCGGCACCCACCGGGTGTACCTGCTCACCGGAGACAGCAGCTATGCCGGGGGCCGGCTGGTCGTTCGTGAGGGGGACAGCGTGGTGGCCGACACCGAGGACAAGTTGACGGCCGGGGAGTTCCGTTGGCTCGAGTTCGATCTCGACGGTGGTGACACCGGGCGGGAGGTGGACCTCACGTTCTCGGTCTCGGGTGCGGGGACGTGGCGGGTGAATGCGTTGGCCGTTCTGGACGGGGAGGTCGGGCCCGACCGGACCGAGCGGTAGGTTGGCCGCACCCAACGCCGGTGCAGACCGACATCGCAGGAGAGGAAGGGATGACTGTGGGTTCACAGGACCGACGGGCCAAGATCCTGGAACACGTCACGGGCACCGGGATCGTCCGCTCCCGTGACCTTGCGGACCTGTTCCAGGTCTCGGAGATGACGGTCCGTCGAGACCTCGACCAACTTGCCGAGGATCGACTGGTCCTGAGGATCCGTGGCGGAGCTGCTCGGTTGGACTCGGCCGTGGGACGCCGACGCGGTCAGGAACTCACGATCGGGATGGTCTTTCCCAGCGCCGATCACCTCTATCCCTCGATCGCCGCGGCCGCAGAGAAGGAGATCGGCGCGGTCGACGCCCGGGCCAGGCTGCTGTTCTCCAACTACGACCCGGTGCTGGAACGCGAACTCGTCGACGACCTGGTCACCAGCGGTGTCGACGGGCTGATCCTGGCCCCCACCACCGACGAGGAGAATCCCGACTGGGAGCAGATGGCCGCTCTCGGGAGTCTGTCGATCCCGGTGGTCCTGGTCGAGCGTCGCTTCCTGCCGCACTGGCCGATCCGCTCCCTGCCTTCGGTCGGGACGTCCTTCCCTGCGGGTCTGGCGACCGCGGTCAGGCATCTGGGTGAGCTCGGTCACCGTCGGATCGCCTTCTTCGGCCACGTCAGGCGGATGGACCTGGAGTGGTTGCGGCGTCAGTGGGCCGACCTGGTCAGTGGTCACGGACTCGACCCGGACGGGTCACCCTGGCTGGTCGACCGGGACTTCCGGCGGTGGCGTACCAGCGGGGAGCCCGAGTCCGTGCTGGACCAGGTCCGCCGGGCCGGTGCCACCGCGCTGATCTGCCGTGACGACACGGTGGCCCTGACCATGGCCCACCATGCCCACCGTCTCGGGATGGCGATCCCCGACGAGCTCTCGCTGATCGCCTATGACGACGATGTCGCCTCGATGGCCGAGCCACCGCTGACCGCGGTGGCACCACCGAAGCAGGAGATCGGGCGACTCGCGAGCCGGATGTTGCTGGACATGGTGGCGGGTCGTACGGCGTCCACGACCACGATGCACGTGGAACTCGACCCGGCGTTGGTCGTCAGGGCGTCGACCGGTCCGGTGCCGGATCGCTGACCGAGCGAGCACGACGGGCCATCCGGCGCAGCAGGAGTCCCACCAGGACACCGATCCCGATGCCGAGCAGGTCGGCCAGCAGGTCGAGTGGATCCCCTGAGCGTTGGGGCAGGAAGCGCCACTGCACGAGTTCACTGGCCACGGCCTGCACCACGGCCAGGCCGCACACCCAGCCGATCGACACCCGGGCACCGACGAAGAGCGCCACCGGTACGGCGAAACCGCCCAGATGGGCGATCTTGTCGATCGGCAGCGTCGAGTCGGACGGGGGACCGGGCGGACCGTACAGGCCGTAGCACTGGACGATGAACGCCGCGATGCCGAGTGCAAGCAAGGTCCAACGCCACCACCGATGCATGGGCCGATGGTAGGGGAGCCGAGCACAGGTCAGTCGCGCCACATAGATTGGTGGGCATGGAATCGGCCCTGACGCTCAATGCCCTCACCAAACGATTCGGCACCAAGGTCGCGGTCGACCAGTTGAGTCTCCAGGTGCCGGCGGGCTCGATGTTCGGTCTGGTCGGTCCGAACGGCGCGGGCAAGACCACCACCTTGTCGATGGCCACCGGTTTGCTGCGTCCCGATGCCGGACAGGCCGTCGTGCTGGGCCACGACGTGTGGGCCGACCCACCACGGGCCAAGGCCGCAATGGGAGTGCTGCCCGACGGCCTGCGCCTGTTCGACCGGCTCAGCGGACGGGAGCTGATCACCTATTCGGGTCGGCTTCGCAGGGTCCCGGAGGAGCAGATCCAGCAACGGTGCGCCGCGCTGCTCGACGCCCTCGGCCTGACCGAGGACGCCGACACCCTGGTCGTGGACTACTCGGCCGGCATGACGAAGAAGATCGCGCTGGCCTGTGCCCTGGTGCACGGGCCACGGCTGCTGGTCCTCGACGAGCCGTTCGAAGCGGTCGATCCGGTCTCGGGCGATCGGATCCGCACGATCCTGCGCAACTTCGTCGCCTCCTCGGGGACGGTGATCTTCTCCTCCCACGTCATGGAGCTGGTGGAGAACCTCTGCGACCGGGTGGCCGTGATCGGCGACGGCCACCTGTTGGCCAACGGCACCCTTGAAGAGGTCCGTGCCGGTGCCAGCCTGCAGGAGCGGTTCCTGCAGTTGGTCGGCGGTGATGCCGGCTCGGCCGACCTCTCCTGGCTGACCGGCCCGGCCGGCGACCAGAGGTCCGAGGCATGATCGGGGTCCTGGTCCGGCTGAAGCTCACCCTGCTGCGCAACGGACTGCGACGCAGCCCGTGGCAGGTCGTCGGCCTGGTCTTCGCCCTGCTGTACGGGCTGGGCGTGGTGGGGTCCGGGGTGATCGGCCTGGTCGCCCTGCGGTTTGCGCCGACCGAGATCATCGACGTGGTGACGGTGGCGGTGTTCACCGTGGTGACGATCGGCTGGGTCGTGCTGCCGATGTTCGCCTACGGGGCCGACAACACCGTCGATCCGACACGGTTTGCGCTGTACGGCGTCCGTCCCGGGGCCCTGCTCCCCGGCCTGTGGTTGGCCGGACTCATCGGGGTGCCGGGCGCGGCAACCCTGCTGGTGAGCCTGGCCCTGGTCGGCAGCTGGTCGGTCGGTGTCCTCCCGGCACTTGCGGCCCTGCTGACCGCGGTGGTCGGGACGGCGCTGTGTGTGCTGTGGTCGCGCACCGTCCTGACCTGGGCGGGCGCGATCCTGCGACGGCGCCGCGCTCGCGACTTCGCGATCGTGGCGCTGATGCTGTTGATCTTCGGCGGAAGCCTTGCCCTGCAAGGGGTGTCGAGGATCGGGACGCTGTCGTCCGAGGTGTTGCTCGAGATCGGGCAACGCGTCGCGGGCGTGCTGGGCTGGACCCCACCCGGTTGGATCTGGGGGCTGCCGGGAGCGGTGGCCCGGGGCGCCTGGGCCGAGGCCGGGCTGCGCATCGTGTTGACCGCAGCGCTCACCGTGGCCCTGGTGCTGGCCTGGCGGGCACGACTGGCGACCGAGCTCACCACCAGCCCCGATGCGGGCGAACAGGCCGGCAGCGTGCACAGCTCAAGTTGGGTGGACCGACTCGTCCCGGCGACACCGGCCGGTGCCGTCGCCATCCGCGGCTTTCGCTACTGGCGCAGGGATCCTCGCTACCAGATCGGACTGGTCTCGATCGTCGTGCTGCCGATCTTCCTGGTCGTGGTGGCACTGATCAACGACCAGGGGCTCGGCCTGGCGGCCTGGGCGCCGGTGCTGATCGCTGCGGTCGGTGGCCTGACGATCGTCTCCGACACGGCCTACGACAACTCGGCCTTCGGCGCCCATCTGCTGGCCGGGTTGTCCGGTCGCGACGATCGTTGGGGCCGCGCCCTGTCCTACCTGTGGATCCTCTCGCCGATGCTGCTGATCGCCGCGGTCCTGGGAGCCGCCCTGACCGGTCAGTGGGACACCCTGCCCGCGATCCTGGGGCTGTCGGTGTGCCTCTTGCTGGTCGGCTTCGGAGCCGGACTCGCGGTCGGCGCCTACTTCCCGGGCCGAGTGGCGGCTCCGGGGGCGAGCCCGTTCGCCGGCAGCAGTGGTAGCAACCTGCAGTCGATGATCGGCGCCGGCCTGGTGATGGCGGTGACCGTCGGCGCCAGCATCCCGACCGCGGTGCTGGTGATCGTCTCGCTGCTCGGGCCGAGCTGGTGGGGATGGATCGCGCTCCCGGTCGGGGTGGCCAGCGGCGTGGTGGCCCTGCGCCTGGGCGTCCGCATCGGCGGGGATCGGATCGACCGTCGTGGACCGGAGCTGTTGGCGACCCTGACGACATGACCCCTCGACGAGCTCGGGGGGCGTGAAGGGTGGCAGAATGGCCCGGGTCATTCAGAACAACCGGCCTGCACCCGTACAGCGGGCCCGAACCACAGGAGAGGCCCCGTGCCTGAGATCACCATCGTCCGAGCCGTCGACGCCCTCGAGGACCAGAGCCCCGAGGTGACCCGCGAGACCCGGACGGTGAGCGAGGGGACCACCGGGCTGGACCTTTTCGGTGACGACCGCACGGTCGTGGCGGTCCGTGTCAACGGTGAGACCCGTGACCTGCATCTCGAGGTCGAGGACGGCGCTGAGCTCGAGCCGGTGCTGGTGACCTCCGAGGAGGGCCTGTCGATCCTGCGCCACTCGTGCGCCCACGTGTTGGCCCAGGCGGTCCAGAACGCCCATGACGACGCCAAGCTCGGCATCGGCCCGCCGATCACCGACGGCTTCTACTACGACTTCGACGTCGAGGAGCCGTTCACCCCCGAGGACCTCAAGGCCCTCGAGAAGGGGATGCAGCGGATCATCAAGGAGCGCCAGCGCTTCGTCCGCCGCGCGGTCAGCGACGAGCAGGCCCGCGAGGAACTGGCCTCGGAGCCGTACAAGATCGAGCTCATCGGGCTGAAGGGCGGCAGCAGCGACGACGACGGCAGCAGTGTCGAGGTCGGCGCCGGCGAGCTGACCATCTATGACAACGTCGGCCGCAAGGGTGACGTGGCCTGGTTCGACCTGTGCCGTGGACCGCACGTGCCCCACACCGGCTACATCCAGGCGTTCTCGCTGATGCGCTCGGCGGCGGCCTACTGGCGCGGCAACGAGAAGAACAAGCAGCTGCAGCGGATCTACGGCACGGCCTGGCCGACCAAGGACGAGCTGAAGGCGTACCTCCATCGCCTCGCCGAGGCCGCCAAGCGTGACCACCGCAAGCTCGGCAACGAGCTCGACCTGTTCTCCTTCCCCGACGAGATCGGGTCCGGTCTGCCGGTGTTCCATCCCAAGGGCGCCATGGTCAAGATGGAGATGGAGAACTACTCCCGCCAGCGTCACGTCCAGGCCGGGTACGACTTCGTCTCCACCCCGCACATCACCAAGGCCCAGCTGTTCGAGACCTCCAAGCACCTGGAGTGGTACGCCGACGGCATGTACCCGCCGATGCACCTGGACGAGGTCCGCGACAGCGCCGGCGAGGTCACCAAACCCGGCCAGGACTACTACCTGAAGCCGATGAACTGCCCGATGCACAACTTGGTCTACCGCTCGCGCGGTCGCTCGTACCGTGAGCTGCCGCTGCGACTGTTCGAGTTCGGCAGCGTCTACCGCTACGAGAAGTCCGGCGTGGTCCACGGTCTCACCCGTGCCCGGGGCTTCGCCCAGGACGATGCGCACATCTACACCACCAAGGAGCAGATGCGCGAGGAGCTCGCGAGCCTGCTGACCTTCGTGCTGCAGCTGCTGGCCGACTACGGCCTGGATGACTTCTACCTGGAGCTGTCGACCCGTGACCCCGAGAAGTCGGTCGGCGACGACCAGACCTGGGAGGAGGCCACGGCGGTGCTGGCCGAGGTCGCCGAGGCGTCCGGGCTGGATCTGGTGCCCGATCCGGGGGGTGCGGCCTTCTACGGCCCCAAGATCAGCGTCCAGGCCAAGGATGCGATCGGTCGCACCTGGCAGCTGTCGACCATCCAGCTCGACTTCTTCGAGCCGGAGCTGTTCGAGCTGGAGTACACCGCAGCCGACGGCTCCCGCCAGCGGCCGGTGATGATCCACCGCGCCCTGTTCGGCTCGATCGAGCGGTTCCTCGGCGTGCTCACCGAGCACTACGCCGGCGCCTTCCCGCCCTGGCTGGCCCCCGTGCAGGTCGTGGGCGTCCCCGTGGCGGAGGAGTTCAACGCCTATCTCGGTGAGATCGCAGGGCGACTGCGCGCCGACGGCGTACGGGTGGAGGTCGACACCTCCGACGACCGGATGCCGAAGAAGATCCGCAACGCCTCGAAGTCCAAGGTGCCGTTCACCCTGATCGCCGGCGGCGAGGACCGCGACGCCGGTGCAGTCTCGTTCCGCTACCGCGACGGCACCCAGAAGAACGGTGTGCCGGTCGACGAGGCGATCGCCGAGATCACTGCGGCGATCCGCGATCGGGTGCAGGTCTGAGCATGGGTGTCGGGTCGGTGGGCCCCTCGACGAGCTCGGGGGACGTGAGGGCGTCGGGTTCGGGGGGCGTGGGCCCCTCGACGGGCTCGGGGGTCGTGGAAGCTGGGGACGTGGAGGCGTCCTCGGACTTCGCCGGGATCCCGGATGCCTTCCAGCGGTTGTGGACACCGCACCGGATGGTCTACATCGACGGTCAGGACAAGCCGGCCGACGCGACACCCCAGCAGTGCCCGTTCTGTCGGGCTCCGGAGCGCGATGACCGTGACGGCCTGGTCGTGCACCGTGGTGAGGCTGCGTACGTGGTGATGAACCTCTATCCGTACTCACCCGGGCATGTCATGGTCTGCCCGTACCGCCACGTCAGCGACTACACCGAGCTGACCGCAGAGGAGACCGTTGAGGTGGCGGAGCTGACCCAGCGCGCGATGACGGTGGTCCGTGCGGTCTCGGGGCCCGACGGGTTCAACCTCGGGATGAACCAGGGCGAGGTCGCCGGGGCCGGGATCCGGGCCCACCTGCACCAGCACGTCGTGCCGCGCTGGGCCGGCGACGCCAACTTCCTGCCGATCATCGCCGGCACCAAGGCCGTCCCGCAGCTGCTCGGCGACGGGCGTGACCTGCTGGCCGCCGAGTTCGCCCGCCAAGGCTCGTGACGACGCCATGGTCGAACGCCTGCGCGACGTCGTCGCCCGACTGCTGAGCCCGCCGGCCCGGCTGCTGATCCGGCTCGGCGTGTCGGCCGACGTGATCACCTGGATGGGCACGGTGCTGGTCGTCGGGGTGGCCGCGGTGTTCATCCCCCTGGGCTGGTTGTGGCAGGCCGCCCTGGTGCTGGCGGTGATCAGTTTTGCGGACATGTTGGACGGCCAGATCGCACGGCTGTCCGGCCATTCGACACGGTGGGGTGCGTTCCTCGACTCCAGCCTGGACCGGATCGGCGACGGCGCGGTCTTCGGCGCCATCACGGTCTGGTTCGCCCTGGCGGGACAGCCGCTGCTGGCCGGACTCGCGGTGGCCGCGCTGGTGCTCGGACAGGTGACCTCGTACGTGAAGGCGCGGGCCGAGAGCCACGGCTGGACGGTGTCGGGGGGACTCGCCGCCCGGGCCGACCGGCTGGCGATCGCCTATCTGGGCCTGCTCGGACAGGGGCTCGGCCTCGGGTGGGCGCTCGGGGCGGCGATGGCGGTGCTGACCGTGCTCAGTGCCATCACCGTGGTGCAGCGTTTCGCGCAGGTGCACCGTCAGGCACGACATCCTCAGCCGGCCGACGACGAGCTTGTACGCTGATCTGGTGCCCGATCGCCCTGACACTGATCCACCGCGGCTTCGACGACCCGTCGACGCCAGCATGGATCTGCTCAAACAGGTCATGGAGCATCCGATCGACCCCGACTACCGTACGGCGAGCGAGCAGGGCAAGCGCTCCACCCGACACAGACTCTGGCTGGCGGTGGCGCTGGTCGTCGTGGGCGCCCTGGTCGCCCTGTCCGCGATGCAGAACATGAGGACCGCTCCGCTGCGTTCGGCCGAGCGCGAGGAGCTGGTCGAGCGGGTGAACGAGATGGCCGCACGCCAGGACACGGCCCGGACCTCGGTCAACCAACGTCAGGCCGAGCTGCGTCGGCTCCGGGCCGAGATCCTCGGCAGCGACGACGACGGCGAGCTGCGGGACCGACTGGAGCGACTCGACCTCAACGCCGGCACCATCGCCGCGACCGGCCCCGGGCTGGTGATCACGGTCGACGACGCCCCGATCGACGACCCGAAGGGACGGATCGTCGACATCGACCTGCAGCAGATGGTGAACGGGTTGTGGACCGCCGGCGCCGAGGCGATCGCGATCAATGGGCACCGGCTGTCGAGCCGCAGCGCGATCCGTGGCGCGGGAGCCGCGATCACGGTCAACTATCGTTCCCTCACCCGGCCGTACCGGATCGAGGTGATCGGTGACCCGGCCACCCTGCAGGCCCGGTACGCCGAGACCACCGGAGGCATCTGGTGGAACGGTCTGGTCCACAACTACGGGATCGGCCAGGACATCGTCGCCGCTGACGACCTCGTCCTGCCGGCCGACCCCGGTCTGACCTTGCGCCACGCACGAAAGGGGCGTTGATGATCCCGGTGATCGGCCTGCTGGTGGGCATCGTGGCAGGCATCCTGCTCGAGCCCGGGCTGCCCGCCTTCCTCCAGCCGTACCTCCCGATTGCGATCGTGGCGGCCCTTGACGCGCTCTTCGGTGCGTTGCGGGCCCACCTGGACGGAGTGTTCAACGATCGCGTCTTCGTGGTGTCGTTCTTCTCCAATGTGTTGATCGCGGCGCTGATCGTCTTCGTCGGTGACCAGATCGGCGTCGGCTCGCAACTGTCGACCGGCGTCGTCGTGGTCCTCGGCATCCGGATCTTCACCAATGCGGCTGCGATCCGCCGGGCGGTGCTGCATGCCTGAGCCCGACGCACATCAGCCGCGACATGCCAAGACCCCCGAGCCTGCCCCGGAGGTCGAGCCCGAGACGCCCGCGAAGCGGTCGTTCTCCTGGTCCTCGCTGATCCGTCCGAGCCGGGCCCAACTGGTGCTGGCCCTGGTGTTGGCGCTGGTCGGGTTCGGTGTGGTCGCCCAGGTGAAGTCGCAGGACGCCGACTCCGGCTACTCCTCGGCGCGTCGCGAGGACCTGGTCCAGCTGCTGGACCAGCTGACCAACGAGACCCGCCGCCTCGAGGCCGAGGCGTCCGAGCTGGACGGCACCCTGCGTGAGCTGCGCAGCGGCGCCGGCGCGGAGGAGGCCGCCCGCCAGGAGGCCGAGCGCAGGGCCGAGGTGCTGGGGATCCTGACCGGGACCCTGCCGGCCGAGGGCCCGGGCATCCGGATGGTCATCACCGCCCCCGAGGGGGCGATCACCGTCGAGATCCTGCTGAACGTGTTGCAGGAGATGCGCGACGCCGGTGCCGAGGTGATCGAGATCAACGACCAGATCCGGATCGTGGCGAACAGCTGGATCGCCCAGGGGCCCGACGGGTTGCTGATCGACGGGACCGTGGTGACCACACCGATCACGATCGAGATCATCGGGGAGCCCCATGCGCTGAGCGAGGCGGCACGCTTCCGAGGCGGTCTGGTCAGCGAGATCACCGCTCCGCAGGTCGGGGGAGAGGTGGAGATCAGCCTGGTCGATCGGCTGCAGATCAGTTCCTTGCACACGCCGACGCCGAATAAGTACGCTCAGGCCGAACCGCCCGGCTGATCGGCGGCTGTCGACGAAGAGGAGTCTGGTATGTCCACCCTGCCCGAGAACCTGCGGTACTCCGAGGACCACGAGTGGGTCGAGACCCGCGGGGACGATCTGGTCAGGATCGGCATCACCGCCTACGCCGCCGAGCAACTGGGTGACATCGTCTACGTCGACCTGCCCGAGGAGGGCCAGGCGACCACCGCCGGTGAGGCCTGCGGCGAGCTCGAGTCGACCAAGAACGTCTCCGAACTGATCTGCCCGGTGGCCGGTGTCGTCACGGCGGTCAACCCGGCGGTCGCCGACGACCCGGGTCTGGTCAACACCGACCCGTACGGCGAGGGCTGGCTGGTCGAGATCCGTGCCACCGACGGCGCGGCCGGTGAACACCTGATGGACGCGGCAGCCTACGCCGCACACACGGGCTGAGAACGTACACTGACCGCTACGACAGAGTTGACCGTGCCAGACTGATCCCCCGATCAGCCAAACGAGAGAAGCCGTGCGATGCCCTACTGCACCCACTGCGGCCATCAGAACCCTGATGGGAGCAACTTCTGTGCGCGTTGCGGCGAGGCGATGACCACGGTGACCTCGCCCGCGACGGCACCGCAGCCCGCAGTCGAGACCACCCAGCCGAGCAATCTGGACTCGACCCAGGTGATCCGCACCATCCCCGACGACCCGCGCTCCGCGCTGACCGGGGACGAGGAGTCGGCGGTGGACGCCCTGCCCTCCGGGTCGGCCCTGTTGGTGCTGCACCCGGGCACCCCGCGCAGCGAACGGTTCCTGGTGGCGGCCGACCTGGTCACGGTCGGTCGGCACCCGGCCACCGACATCTTCCTCGACGACATCACGGTCTCGCGCAAGCACGCGGTCTTCACCCGTCGTGACGGCACCTTCTCCGTCGAGGACCAGGGCA
>DVLP01000089.1 GCA_018715445.1 Candidatus Avipropionibacterium avicola
GTCGATGCGATGACCCGCAGCCTCGCCGTTTCCTATGGCAGCAAGGGGATCCGGGCCAACTCGGTGGCTCCGGGCCGGATCCGTACCGAAACGGTCGACGCATGGATCGACAGCGCCGATGACCCGGCCGAGCGCCAACGTGACCTCGACACGGGTCCGCCGCTGGGCCGGATGGGCGGACCGGCCGAGATCGGTGACGTGGTGGCCTTCCTGCTGTCGGAGCGGGCCTCGTACCTGACCGGGCAGTCGATCGCCGTCGACGGTGGTTGGACCGCACAGTTCGGCACGCCCCCACCGATCACCTGAGCGGCCCGGGTCAGCGCAACTGACGGGCCCGGGTCACGATCTGACGGGCGGTACGGATCGACTCCGCCACGTAACCGCCGCCGAAGAGCACCACATGGGCCAACAGGGCGAAGAAGAGGTGCGCCGGCAGGTCGTCACGCCAGTCCGCGGGCATCGGATGCTGCTCGGCGTACCCGTCGAGGATCTCGATCAGGTGGGGCGCGCCGAACAGTGACAGCAGGGCGAGGTCCTCGAGCCGGTGTCCTCCGTGGGCTGCCGGGTCGATCAGGGTGCCGACGGTGTCGGGCCACATGATGTTGCCGGCCCACAGGTCACCGTGGACCCTGCTGGGGGTCTCGGTCCCCCGCCCCGAGATCCCCGAGTAGGCGCCGGCACGGATGACCCCGATGGCCGCTTCCACCTCCGCCACCCCTTCGGCACCGAGGTGCCCGGCGGCACGCTCCAGCAGGGGCCGCAACCGGTCCTCGGCCCAGTAGGTCGCGAAGTCGTCGTGGGAGTTCGCCGGGACCGTGAACGGATCGGTCAACGGACCGAACCAGGCCGTCCCGGAGGGGGCCCATCCGAACGCAGGAGCACCGGCATCGTGCAGCCGCGCGAGTCCCGCACCGAAGGCACGGGCCGACTCAGCGGTGGGGCGACCGTCAACCAGCCTGGCCAGCCTGAGGTGCTCACCGTCATGGTCGAGCAGTTCGACCACGGGCACCACGGCGGGTTCGGCCAACCACCGCAGACCGGCCGCCTCGGCCTCGAAGAATCCGGCCGGCGCACCGTCGCGCTGCTTGAGGTAGTCACTCATGGCGCCCACCGTAAGCGCGATCAGACCGCCGGTGTGGCGAAACCGCCGTTGGACAACAACAGTTGTCCCCGGATCCAGGCACCGCGGTCGCTGACCAGGAAGCGCACCAGGTCAGCCACCGTGTCAGGACCGCCGAGCCGGCCGGCCGGAGTCTGGGCGGCACCGGCGGCCCGGATCTCGTCGCTCATCCAGCCGGTGTCGATCGGCCCGGGGTTGATGACATTGGTACGGATCCCGCGGTCGGCGAGCTCGTGGGTGCCAGCCAGCACGATCCTGTCGAGTGCGCCCTTGGAGGCCCCGTACGGCAGGTTGTGCGCTGTGTGGTCACTGGTCAACGCGATCGCGGCACCTCCCGGGGTGTCGGGGCCGACGGGCACCTGCTCGGCGAAGGCCTTCAGCAACAGCCAGGTGGCGCGGGCATTGACCGCGAAGTGCCGGTCGAAGCTCTCGACAGTGGTGTCGAGGATCGACGAGTCGACCGATTCACAGTGGCTCATCACCAGCACCCCGATCGGGCCGAGCTCCTCGGCGGCTGAGGTGACGACCCGTGCCGGTACGGCCGGATCGGACAGGTCGCCGGGGACCTGCGTCACGGTGGTGCCGCCTGCGCGGAGCTCCTCGGTCAGCAGATCGATGTCGGACGGCTCGTCATGCACCCTGCGGTCGTACTCGTCGGACCACGACAGCGCGAGCGCGAACCCGTCCTCGGCCAGCCCTCGGGCTGTCGCGGCGGCGATCCCGCGACGTCGTCCGACCCCGGTGACCAGCGCCGTCCTGGGCAGGTTGCTCGAGTGGGGTTCGCCGGGGTTCGCCATGGCCACAGCGTAACCGTGGCCCACACAGGACGCGCCGCGGTCGGGCCAGCACTCGTACCGTCAGGCCTCGCAACTGTCCTGGGAGCAGCTCGGGTGGTCATGGTCGTCGCCATTCTGCTCCGGCGCGGCCCCCGCCACAGCCGCCTCACGGGCCTGCTCCATCGCCGCGACGAGCACCTCGGGCGGCTGGGCGCCGGACACCCCGTACGCCTGGTCGATCACGAAGAACGGCACCCCACTGATCCCGTACGCCTGTGCCTGTGCGAGGTCCTGGCGTACGGCCTCGGTGCCGTCGTCACCGGCCAGCGCTGCCCGCACCTGGTCGGCATCGATCCCCAACTCGGCAGCAATCCCTACCAGCACTTCGTGATCCGAGACCGCAGCACCCTCGGTGAAGTGCGCCTCGAACAACCGCCCGACCAGCGCATCGACCTGCTCGGGCGCACGCTCGGCCACGATGTGCACCAGCCGGTGGGCGTCGAAGGTGTTGTCGGGCCGGACCAGGTCCCAGCGGAAGTCGATCCCGACCTGGGCGCCGGACTGACGCAGCCGGTCCTGGTTGGCCTCGGCCTCGGCGATCGGCATCTGGTACTTCGCCGCCAGGCCCGCAGCGGTCGACCCGGGCTCACCCGGCTCGGCGGACGGATCGAGTTGGAAGCTGCGCCAGTGGACGCTCACCTCATCGGCATGCTCGTACTGACCCAGCGCGGCCTGCAGGTTCTTGCGTCCCAGGAAGCAGAACGGGCAGACGACATCCGACCACACCTCAATCTTCATGCCGACTCAACATCGTCGCGCTCCGTCTTGTTCCCCACCGGTCGGCCTTCCCTCGATCAGCCCGTTCCCACCGGTGGTCCCGCGGGGTCCGGCTCAGAGCACCGCGCCGGGTTCGTACGTCGCCGCCTCGGGATGCTCGGCGGCGATCGCGGCGACCTGGTCGGCCACCGCAGCGACCTGCTGCTGGGCCGTACCGGTGAGCTCGAGGGGGTCGCTCACCATGGCGGCCAGCTGTTCGGCATTGAGGTCGATGCGTGGGTCGGCGGCCAACCGGTCGTACAGGTCGTTGGTGGCCGACCCCTGCTGGCGCATGTCCAGGGCGGTCGCGACGGCGTGCTCCTTGATGACCTCATGGGCCACCTCCCGGCCGATCCCGTGACGGACCGCCCCCATCAGGATCTTCGTGGTGGTGAGGAAGGGCAGGTACTTCGCCAGCTCGGCCTCGATCACAGCGGGGAAGGCCCCGAAGTCCTGCAACACCGTCAGGAACGTCTCGAACAGTCCGTCCAGGGCGAAGAAGGCGTCCGGCAGCGCGACCCGACGGACCACCGAACAGGACACGTCGCCCTCGTTCCACTGGTCACCGGCGAGCTCGCCGACCATCGAGACGTGGCCGCGGATGATCACCGCGAGTCCGTTGACCCGCTCACAGGAACGGGTGTTCATCTTGTGGGGCATGGCGCTGGAGCCGACCTGACCCTCGGCGAACCCCTCGGTGACCAGCTCGTGGCCGGCCATCAGACGGATGCTGGTCGCGACATTCGACGGCGCTGCGGCGACCTGGGCCAGTGCCGTCACCACGTCGTAGTCGAGGGAGCGCGGATAGACCTGACCGGTGCTGGTGAAGACCCCGGTGGCCCCGAGGTGGGCGACGATCCGCTGCTCCAGCTCGGCCAGCGTGGCGGCATCGCCGTTGAGCAGGTCGAGCATGTCCTGGGCAGTGCCGACCGGTCCCTTGACGCCGCGCAGTCGGTAGCGTCCCTGCAGGTCGACGATCCGGTGGTACGCCCCGAGCATCTCGTCGGC
>DVLP01000090.1 GCA_018715445.1 Candidatus Avipropionibacterium avicola
CCGTTTCCCCGGCCCGAACTGCGCCGGACACCTCCGATGGGGAATAATGGGGCCCGGCAGAATTCTTTGTGACGAGAGATGAGGTTGGGCGATGGCTGCGATGAAGCCGCGAACCGGTGACGGCCCGATGGAGGTCACCAAGGAGGGCCGTGGGATCGTCATGCGGGTACCACTCGAGGGGGGCGGCCGGCTCGTCGTCGAGCTCAACGCAGACGAGGCCAAGGAACTGAAGGACGCACTGGGCGGCGTCGTCGGCTGACACGTCACCACCCGACGGAGGCCGTGTGCCTCCGTCACCCGGTGGGTCGGCGTCGAGCCGACCCACACCGATTTCGCTGCAGGGTGCAGGTGTGACTGTCCGATCCGAAACCCCCACCACCGCGACGGAGCCGCCGTACCCTCCGGCGGCACCGACCGAGACCGAGGTCGCTGGTGCCGGGTCTGCGGTGGAGCGGACCGATCACCGCGACCACCACCCGCTTCCGTGGGACCTCCCCGCCGAGCAGTGGCGTCTGGCCACGGCCGGCGGGGCGTTCCTGCTGTCCTTCGTGGTGGCCCTGACCCTGATGTACGGCCGGCGCCACCCGATGTTCGGCGAGGGATCGATCGGGGAGTACTCCGCGCTGATCGCCGCGCTGAGCACCGCCATCACCTTCGTGGTGTGGTTCGCCTGGGCGGTCCGCGGGCCGGCTCAGCGGTGGCGACGTCGGATGGCGCTGTTCCTGCGGATCCTGGAGTACGTGGGCCTCACCCTGACCCATGCCGCCGTGGCGATGCTGGCGTTGTCGGGGACCTTCTGGATCCTCTCCCAGGCCTTCCGTGAGCTCACCCTCGACGGTTTTGCCGGGGCATTCATCGTCGCGGTCGGTAGTGCCGTGACCTCGTACCTGGTGGTGGGCTCGGCGCTGTCGACCAACACCCGCCACCTCTCGCAACTGTTGGCGGTCTTCGTCGCCTCCGGGGCGCTGTCGAGCATGTTGACCGCGTCGGATCCCCTGTGGTGGCAGGATCATTTCAGCTCACTGGGAGCGGCCTCCGACCTCTCCGGCCTCACCTTCAACTTCACCCTGCTGCTCGGCGGTCTGGTGATCATCACCCTGTCCGGCTACCTCACCCACGACCTGGCGGTCTGGGCCGAGCTGGCGCGGGAACGGCCGTACAAGGTGACCGTGATGCGGATCGCCTTCCTGGTCGAAGGGGTCCTGCTGGCCGCTCTGGCGTTCCTGTCGGTGGATCGCTTCTTCTACACCCACAATGTGGTCGCCTATGCCATGGTGGCGGTCTTCCTCGCGATGGCGGCCGGCGTCCCCGTGCTGTTCCCGACGCTGTCGCGACCGTTCTCCCTGGTCTGCGCGCTCACCCTGACCGCGCTGGTGGTCGGGCTGGTGGCCTATCTCGGGGTGGGCTACCTCAACCTGACCGCCTTCGAGGTCCTCACGGTGGCAGGGATCTTCACCTGGCTGATCCTGCTGGTGGCCACCGTCGAGTCGGCCTCGGAGCATCGTCGGTCCCACCCGGCAGCACTGGGCCACGACCCGGTCGTCGATCCCGATGACGACCGACTGCCCTGAGCCCCTGTCGCCACCTCGGATGTGACGCGTCGCCACCTCAGCCGTGGCGCTCAATCGCGGTCCGGTAGACCTCCACCGTCTGAGCAGCGATCGTCGTCCACGAGAACTCGGAGCGGCAGCGTTGCCTGCCCGCCACACCGAAGCGGTGGGCCCGCTCCGGATCGGCCAGCAGCTCGTTCACCCGCTCGGCGAAGGTGGCCTCGAACTCGCTGATGTGGGCCGGGTCGTCGGCCCGCTCGGGGTCGTACGGGACCAGCAGGCCGGTCTCGCCGTCGACGACCACCTCAGGGATGCCGCCGACGGCCGAGGCCACGACCGCGGTCTCGCAGGCCATTGCCTCCAGGTTGACGATGCCGAGCGGCTCGTAGACCGACGGGCAGGCGAAGACCGTCGCATGGGTCAACACCTGGCGGACGTCCTCGCGGGGCAACATCTCCGGCACCCACACCACGTTGCCGCGACTGTGCTGCAGCTGGGCGAAGGCGGTCTCGAACTCGGCGGCGATCTCCGGGGTGTCCGGTGCGCCGGCCAGCAGCACCACTTGTGCCCGCGGATCGATCGCGGCAGCGGCACGGACCAGGTGGATCAGCCCCTTCTGCCGGGTGATCCGACCGACGAAGACCACCGACGGACGGTCCGGATCCATCCCGATCCGTCGCAGCGCCGCCGTGTCGCGATCCGGTCGGAACTCATCGGTGTCGATCCCGTTGCGGACCACGTGCACCTTGTCCGGATCGAGGTCGCGGTACGAGTCCAGCACGCCGGCCCGCATCCCCTCGCTCACGGCGATCACCGCATCGGCACCTTCGTAGGCGGTGCGTTCGGCCCACGACGACAGGGCGTAGCCGCCGCCCAGCTGCTCGGCCTTCCACGGACGGTGCGGCTCCAGCGAGTGAGCGGTCACGACGTGGGCGACGTCGTGGAACAGTCCGGCCAGGTGACCGGCGAGGTTGGTGTACCAGGTGTGGGAGTGCACCACGGCCGGCGGTCGACCCAGACCCGTGCCGATCGCGGCCACCATCGACAGATCGGCACCGAGCACCCGCAGCGCGGCGTTCGCCCCGGCCGGGTGGTCCTCCGGGTGGGCGAAGGCGCCCTCCCGCGGCTCACCCATGCAGTGCACCTCGACCTCGGTGAGGGCCCGCAGCTGGGGGACCAACTGGGCGACATGCACCCCGGCCCCTCCGTAGATCGAGGGTGGGTACTCCCTGGTGAGCAGGGACACCCCGATGTCGACGCGATCACCTGTGGTCATGACGCGATCGTGTCACATCGGCGGCCGCGATGACCATGGTGACATCGCGGCGTCACCCGGATGTCTTGGCTGGTGCGCATGTGGCCGAGGGTGTTGCCGGGGTGCGCCGGACCGCTTACGGTTCAGTCATGGCGTCCAAACCGAAGGTCCTGGCACTGGTGCTCGCGGGAGGGGAGGGCAAGAGGCTGATGCCCCTGACGACCGACCGGGCGAAGCCGGCCGTGCCGTTCGGCGGCACGTTCCGACTGATCGACTTCGTGTTGTCGAACCTGGTCAACGCTGACCTGCGTCACATCTGCGTGCTCACCCAGTACAAGTCACACTCGCTCGACCGTCACATCTCGCTGACCTGGCGGATGTCGACCCTGCTCGGCAACTACATCACCCCGGTCCCGGCCCAGCAGCGACTCGGTCCGCGCTGGTTCCAGGGCAGTGCTGACGCGATCTTCCAGTCGATGAACCTGATCATCGACGAGGATCCCGACTACGTCGTCGTCTTCGGGGCCGACAACATCTATCGGATGGACGTCGAGCAGATGCTCGAGGCCCACATCGACTCCGGCCGCAACTGCACCGTGGCGGGGATCCGGGTGCCGCGCTCCGAGGCGAGTGCCTTCGGCATCATCGATGCCGACACCGACGGGCGGATCAAGTCGTTCCTGGAGAAGCCGGACGACCCGCCCGGTCTGCCCGACGACCCGGAGTCCTCGTTCGCCTCGATGGGGAACTACGTCTTCACCACCGATGCCCTGGTGGAGTGCCTGCAGACCGATGCCGCGGACCCGTCGTCGCGCCATGACATGGGCGGCAACATCGTGCCCGCCTTCGTCGAGACCGGTGATGCCGGGGTGTACGACTTCACCGAGAACACCGTGCCCGGCAGTACCGAGAAGGACCGGAACTACTGGCGTGACGTCGGGACGATCGACTCGTACCACGAGGCCCACATGGACCTGGTCTCGGTCGTGCCGGTGTTCAACCTCTACAACGACGACTGGCCGATCTGGACCAACCAGGCCCAGAAGCCGGGTGCCAAGTTCGTCCTGGACGGGCGCGCCCGCGACTCGATCGTCAGCGCCGGATGCATCATCTCCGGCGGCTACGTGGAGGACTCGGTGCTCTCACCCTCGGTGTGGATCGACCAGGGCTCCGACGTCGATGAGTCCGTGCTGCTCAACAACGTCCGCATCGGTGCCGGCTCGATCATCAAGCGGGCGATCCTCGACAAGTCGGTCGTGATCGAGCCCGGCACCAAGATCGGGATCGACGCCGAGGCCGATCGGGCCCGTGGCTGCACGGTCTCGGCCGGGGGCATCACCGTGATCCCCAAGGGTGCCCGGATCGGTCCGATCTGACCCTTCGACGGGCTCGGCCCCTCGACGAGCTCGGGGAGCGTGGACCCCTCGACGGGCTCGGCCCCTCGACGAGCTCGGGGAGCGTGGGCCCCTCGACGGGCTCGGCCCCTCGACGGGCTCGGGGAGCGTCAGGTGAGCTGGTGCAGCGTTTGGTGGAAGCTGATCCGTTCCGGGTCGGGGTCGATGCCGTACGCCTCGAGGTAGGTCCGGTCCCAGCCGTGGCCGTAGTTCCAGCCCAGGCTCAGCAGGGCCACGGCCAGGTCGGCCCAGCGGTCACCGACCCCCAGATCACCCAGGTCGACGTAGCCGACGAGGTGACCCTCGGCGTCGAGCAACACATTGGGCGCGCAGGCGTCACCACAGCAGACCACCCGATCGCGTGGAGCCACGGCAGGCGCAGTGGCTGCCAGCTCTCGGACCCGGTGGTCGGGATGGTCCACGGCCTGCTCGGCCGGTGACCACGTCCAGGGACATTCGGCGACCGGCAACGTGTCGTGGAAGCGCCGCAGCGCCGTGCCCAGGGTTGCGACGGTCTGCTCCGGTCGCTCGCGATGGGCCGGGGCGATCGCGTGGGTGCCGGGCAGGGCCGCGGTCAGCATCCACTGACCGGCGCCGTCAGGGACCGGACCCACCGCAAGCACCTCGGGCACCGGGAGTCGGTCGCCGATCCAGCGCAGACGACGTGCCTCCCCGGCCAGGTCGAGCGCGCCACCGAGGACGGCGCCGGGGGGCCGAGCCACCTTGAGATAACGCAGGGGTGCCGATGCCGGTCCGATCCGCCATGTGGTGGCGGCGTCGTTGTGCCACACCGCAGCGAGTGGCTGCCCGTCGGCGATCTCGACGATCCACGGGGCAGGCCGGGAACTGGGGTGGCCGGGGTCCGGCGTGCCAGCCTCTGAGACCTCGTCGGTCGGGTCGGTGCTCAGCGCTTGACCGCGACCAGCAGGCCGTCACCGACCGGGAGCAGCCCGGGGACCAGGTCCTCGTCCTCGGTGATCATGCCGATCGCCTCACGGACCGCCTCGGTCTCGTCGTCGGTGGCATCGCCGGCCACCCGGTCCTGACGCAGGGCGTTGTCGAGGACCAGCACGCCACCGTGGCGCAGCAACCGGACGCCCTGCTCGACGTAGGCCGGGTACTCCACCTTGTCCGCATCGACGAAGACCAGGTCGTAGGCACCGTCGGACAGGTTCGGCAGCACGGTGAGCGCGTCACCGGCGATCAGCCGGAACCGCTGGTTGCGGATGCCGCGCTCGGTGAAGGCGGTACGGGCCGCGGCCTGGTGCTCCGGCTCGATGTCGACACTGGTGAGCACGCCGTCCTCGGTCATCCCGCGGAAGAGGGCGAGTCCGGAGACCCCTGCACCGGTGCCGATCTCGACCACGGCGCGGGCGTTGACGGCCCGGCTGAGGAAGGTCAGCGCGGTGGCGCCGCCCTGCCCGATGGGATGGAGGCCGAAGGACTCGGAGGCCGCACGGGCATCGGCGGCCTGTTCGACTTCGGGGATGAGGGTTTCGGCCCAGGCCCAGGACTGTGCGCTGGGGGCCAGCTGCGATGGCGAGGGGGGCTGTGCATTCACACCGACGAACCCTACACTGCACGACCCGGTTCGTGGGAGCCGTTCGACCCGCACAACCGCACGACGCGGCCGCTCTCACATCTGAGGAAGTTGACCGGTGGTGCCGGTGCGGCGCGATAGGGTGCTGCCCATGCGCAGTACGGAGAGGGATCGGCCGTTCGGTCGACTGCTGACCGCCATGGTGACCCCGTTCGCGCCCGATCTGTCGTTGGACCTACCGGCCGCCGCTGCGCTGGCCCGCCACCTGGTGGATGACCAGGGCAACGACGGCATCGTGGTCAGCGGGACGACGGGGGAGTCCCCGACGACCTCGGACGAGGAAAAGGCGGCACTGTTGCGGACGGTGGTGTCCGCGGTCGGCGACCGGGCCCACGTGGTCGCCGGGGTCGGCACCTTCGACACCGCCCACACGATCGACCTCGCCCAGCAGGCCGCTGACCTCGGTGCCGACGGGTTGCTGGTCGTGACCCCGTACTACAACAAGCCTCCGCAGGCCGGTCTGGTGCGTCACTTCACTGCGGTGGCCGACGCCACCGACCTGCCGGTGCTGCTGTACGACATCCCGCACCGCTCGGGCATCCCGATCGCCGAGGAGAGCCTGCTCGAGCTCGCCACCCACGACCGGATCGTCGGGGTCAAGGACGCCAAGGGCAACCTGGTCAGCTCGGCGCGGGTGATGGCCCTGTGCGCCGAGCGAGGTGACCAGTTCGCCTACTACGCCGGTGACGATCCCGCGATCCTGGCGCTGCTCAGTGTCGGAGCCGTCGGACTGGTCGGCACCTCGACCGCCTTCACCGGCGCCCTCACCGCCCAGCTGATCGCCGCCCACGAGCAGGGCGACCTGACCACCGCGCGTGAACTGTACCGGCGCCTGCTGCCGGTCTACACCGGCATCTTCGTCACCCAGGGCTGCATCATGGTCAAGGCAGGCCTGGCCCTGCAGGGCCGCCCCGTCGGCGGGGTTCGCGCGCCGCTGGTCGAGGCCACCGAGGTCGAGGTCGCCGGACTGGCGACCAGCCTGGCCGCAGCCGGCCTGAGCTGAGCCGGCCTGAGCTGGGCCGGCCTGAGCTGGGCCACCGGGCCCGGTTCGTCGTGGTTGGCCCTCGTCGTTATCCTGCTGGTGGGCCGAGGTGCGGCCCGTCCAGGACGGACTCAGGCGGGTGGCGACGAGACAGTGACTGATGCGGTGGAGGACCGGGGTGCGTCCGGGTCGGGTGAGCAGCCGGAGTGGCAGCCGCTCACCTGGGAACAGGTCGTCACCCAGCACAGCGCCCGCGTCTACCGACTCGCCCTGCGCCTGACCGGCAACCCCCATGACGCCGAGGACCTCACCCAGGACGTCTTCGTCCGGGTGTTCCGCTCGCTGGACCGCTACCGCCCCGGCACCTTCGAGGGGTGGCTGCACCGCATCACCACGAACCTCTTCCTCGACGGAGCCCGCCGCAAGCAGCGGATCCGCTTCGACCTGATGGCCGACGACGTCGACGAGCGCGTCCCCGCCCGCGACCCGGGGCCGAGCCAGGTCCTGCTGGACCAGGACCTCGACCACGACGTCGCCCAGGCCTTGGCCGCCCTCAGCCCGGAGTTCCGTGCCGCGGTCGTGCTGTGTGACATCGAGGGACTGAGCTACGAGGAGATCGCCGACGTCCTGGGACTGAAGCTCGGCACGGTCCGCAGCCGGATCCACCGCGGACGGTCCCAACTGCGTACGGCGTTGGCCCACCGCACCCCCCAGGACGGGGGTCGCTATCGCGGGGTCGCGATCGAGGGCGGCACGCACCAGCCGGTCGGCACCGGAGCGCGCGGCGACGGTACGGAAGGGCATTGACGATGCGCTGGCCGTTCCCGACGCCGCCGTCGAGACTGCCCTGCGGGACCGCAGAGGCCCACCTGTCGGCGCTGCTGGACGACTCCCTGTCGGGTGCGTCCCGTGAGCGCTTGGCCGGACATGCGGTGCACTGCCGGCACTGCCGACGGACCCTCGACGACCTGCGTCGGACCCGGGCCCTGGTTCGACGGGTCGGTGACGACGCGCCGGCCCCGACCGCGGATCTGTCGCAGCGCCTGCTCGCCATTGCCCAGACCGCGCCGCAGCCCGCTCCAGCCCCGGCACTCGCGACGTCCACGCCGTCGCGCGGCCCCGTGGCGACCCTGCCCAGGGCCGCGGTGGTGCTCGCCGTGCTGGCCGTGGTCACAGTGATCGGCGTCGGGTGGACCAACGGTCCCTCGCCCGCGGCAGCGGTGAGCGATCCCGTCGCACGGGCCCGTACCGCCGTCGCGGCCGCCGCTGCGAGCCAACCGCTCGGCTCGTCGGCCACCGCCGCTGCGCTGAGCGTCGCCGGCACCCCGGCCCTGGCTGCCCGAGGGCGCGGCCCCGCGCCGGTCGCGGTCCACGACGGCCGGTCGTTGACGACAGACGAACTGGCGCGGCTGTTGCGCCGGTCGGTCGGCCAACCCGTCGCCCACCAGGGCCGCTGGCAGGTCGACATCCGCACCGACGAGGGCTCCCTGGTGGCTGAGGTCGCGGTCAGCGCGGTCCCCGGTCAGGGCACCCAGTTCGAGGTGCGGTCGATGAAGGGCACCACGATCCAGTCCAGCTTCGTGGCCGACGCCGAGGGCTCGAACCCCGATGGATGGGATCCGGGAGCCCGCGCCGTCGACCTGCAGGCCACGGACGGCCAACGGATCGCCGGCCGATCCGCGGTGCTGGTCCAGACCGATCCGACGGCCGCGTCCCAACGACGGTGGTGGCTCGACGAGCAGACCGGACTGCTGCTGCACACCGAGCTCCGGGTCGACGGCACGCTGGTCGAGGCTTCCGGTTTCAGCGAGCTGCGGTTGCTCGAGGGCGAGGCCTTCCTCTCCCACCTGCAGCCCCCGTTGACCTCCGAGGCCTCGGCGTCGTTGTCCACATCGCGGGCACTCTCACTGCACACCCACGGCTGGTTCTGCCAGGACCGACTCGCCGGACTGTCGCTGTCCGGGGCCCGCGCCGACGGCTCGGCGTCACCCACCCGGTTGACCCTCACCTACTCCGACACGGCCCAGCAGGTCACGGTTCTGCAGCAGTCGGGGACCCTGCCGAAGAGCCTGCCGGGCTATGTCCGTGACCCCGAGACCGGTGTCCTGGTGCGCCACGGGATGCCCAGTGTGGTGACCTGGCAGTCCGGGACGACCGTCTTCGTGGTCGCCGGGATGGCACCGAGCACCGTAATCTTGGACGTCGTGGCGGATCTGCCCCATGATCCTCCGGCAGGTCCGACGCTCCTCGATCGGATCGGTGCTGGCTGGAGCCGGGTGGGCGGTTTCGTCTTCGGATGACCAAGGAGCGCAGATGACCGATCAGCAGGGCACCGGTGGGTACGGCTCTGGTGGGCAGGGCCCGGAGGGACACGGTACGGGCGAGCAGTCAGCCCCCGGGCCACTGACCCCGACCGGGGAACCGCCGGCACGACCGTCCGGGCCGCCGGCCACCGGGTCGGGCTCCGCCCCAGCCGATGACCGCGCCGCTGCCGGTCCGTGGACGGGATGGGGCGGCGGTCCGTCCGACGGCGGTTCGACCGGACAATCCGCAGCGGGTCAGGGCCAGGGATCGCAGTCCTCGGCCGCCCCGGCCAACCCGTTCGGTCAGTTCGCCTCGGGCCAGACCGGAGCATCCGGACAGCAGCCCGCCCAGCCTCCGGCCCCCCAGTCCTCGGCAGGATCCCAGCCGGCTCAGCCCGCTCCGCAGCAGTCGGCGTTCGGGCAGCAGTCCGCAGCGCAGCCGCAGCAGTCCGCGTTCGGGCAGCAGCCGGCAGCGCAGCAGTCGGCGTTCGGGCAACAGTCCGCGACCCAGCCCCAGCAGTCCGCCTACGGGCAGCAGTCGGCGGCGCAGCCGCAGCAGTCGGCCTTCGGGCAGCAGTCGGCGTTCGGGCAACAGTCCGCGACTCAGCCCCAGCAGTCCGCGTACGGGCAGCAGTCCGCAGCCCAGCCGCAGCAGTCGAGCAGCCCGTGGCCCTCCAACAACCAGTCGACGACCGGACAGGCCGGTCAGGCCGGGCAGCAGCCCGGATACGCAGGATCGACCGGGTACGCAGGACAGCCAGGACAGTCCGGACATGCCGGACAGCCTCAGATCACCCAGCCCGGGGGACTGCAGCAGACCGGTGGCGGGCAGCCTCCCGCGGACCAGAAGCCGAAGTCCACCGGGCGGCGCACCGTGCTGGTCGCGGCCGGGGTGTCGGCGGTGACCGCCCTGCTGGTGGGTGGTGGTGCCGGCCTCGGCGGGTCGCTGTTGGGTCGTCCCGCAGAGACCCCGACCGATCCGACCGAGCCGCCCGAGCCCACCCAGGAGCCCGGGTCGGCCGTCGGAGCACAGGTCGCGGCCAAGGTGCTGCCGAGCACGGTGATGATCATGGTCTCCGCCTCGTCCGGCAGCAGCACCGGTTCAGGTTTCGTGATCGATGCCGAGGGCCGGATCATGACCAACAACCACGTGATCGAGTCGGCCAAGGGCGGGGGCTCGGTCACCGTGCTGTTCGACGACGGCTCACGATCCCGCGCCGAGATCGTCGGCGGCAGTCCCTCGTACGACATCGCGGTGATCCAGGTCGAGCCGCAGAACCGGGAGCTGATCCCGGTCGAGCTGGGCAACTCCGACGACGTCGAGGTCGGTGACCTGGCGATCGCCCTCGGGGCACCGCTGGGCCTGAGTGGCTCGGTCACCCAGGGCATCATCAGCGCCCGCAACCGGCCGGTCGCGGTGGGCGAGTCCGCCGACGACGCCTCCTTCCTCAACGCCCTGCAGACCGATGCCCCGATCAACCCGGGCAACTCCGGCGGCCCGCTCGCCGACGGGACCGGCACGATCATCGGGGTGAACTCGGCCATCCTGTCCAACGCCACCGGCGACCAGCGTCCCGGCAGCATCGGCATCGGCTTCGCCATCCCGATCAACCAGGCCAAGCAGATCGCCGACCAGCTCGTGGCCGACGGCCACGCCACCTACCCGACCACCGGGGCCGAGGTCACCAATGCCGGCAACCAGGAAGGGGCGCGGATCACCGAGATCGAGTCCGGCTCCCCGGCCGAGGACGCCGGACTGGCGGTGGACGACGTCATCAGCATGATCAACGACCGCTCGGTCGCCACCATGGTGGAGTTCTATGTCGCGGTCCGCAGCCATCGTCCGGGAGACGAGGTGACGGTGACCTACAACCGAACAGGCACAGCGGAGGAGACCACTGTGATCCTCGGGGAAGAACAGGGATAGGGTCTCTGCATGCCAGATGTCGGTCTCGGGGAAATCCTCGTCCTGGCGGTCATCGCCATCATCGTGTTCGGTCCGGAGCGTTTGCCCGAGTTGGCGCGCAAGGCTGCCCACGTACTGCACTATGTCCGCAATCTGGCGAACCAGGCGCAGGACCAGTTGAAGGAGGAGCTCGGCCCCGAGTTCTCCAACGTGGACTTCAAGGACCTCAACCCGAAGCAGTTCATCAAGAAGCACCTGCTGGACGAGGTCGAGCCGATCGTCGCCGACGTGAAGTCGGAGCTGAAGTCGGGCACCGACGCGATCAAGGATGCGGGCGTCGAGGCGAGCAAGGAGTTCGACATGGACTCCGACTCCGACGAGGTGGAGCGCACCGCCGACGGTGAGCTCGTGCACGCCCCGTACGACCCGGAGGCGACCTGATCGCCCCATCGGGCACCGGGTAGCATCGGGGCCATGTCTGACCGGCTCGTCACCCCCATCGACCACCCCCTCGCCGACTCGGTGACGAAGGCTCTGGCCTCGGTCAACGATCCTGAGATCAAACGACCGATCACCGAGCTCGGGATGGTGGAGCACGCGCGCATCGGCGACGCCGGCCAGCTGGCGGTCAAGATCCTGCTCACCGTGGCCTCCTGCCCGCTCAAGGACACCCTGCGGGGCGACGTGACCGCGGCCACCGGGGCTGTCGAGGGCATCACCGCCGTCGACGTCGAGCTCGGTGTGATGAGCGACGAGCAGCGCACCAATCTGCGCAACCAGCTCACCGGCGGGCGTGCCGAGCGTGAGATCCCGTTCGCCAAGGCCGGCAACCTCACCAAGGTGATCGCCATCTCCTCGGGCAAGGGTGGGGTCGGCAAGTCCTCGGTGACGGTCAACCTCGCCACGGCCCTGGCGGCCAAGGGGCGCAAGGTCGGCGTCCTCGACGCCGACATCTACGGCCACTCGGTGCCGACCATGCTGGGCGTCGACGATGACCGCCCGACCGCGGTCGAGGACATGATCATGCCCGTCCCCGCCGGTGACCTGAAGGTCATGAGCATGGGGATGTTGAAGCCTCGCAAGGATCAGGTCGTCGCTTGGCGTGGGCCGATCCTGGACCGGGCCCTGACCCAGATGCTGGCCGACGTGTTCTGGGGCGACCTGGACTTCCTGCTGCTGGACCTGCCGCCGGGCACCGGTGACGTGGCCATCTCCTTGGGGCAGAAGCTGCCCAATGCCGAGGTGATCGTGGTGACCACCCCGCAGCAGGCCGCCTCCGAGGTGGCCGAACGAGCCGGCACGATGGCCTCGATGTTGAACCAGAAGGTCATCGGTGTGGTCGAGAACATGGCCTGGCTCGAGACCCCGTGCCCCCACTGCGGGCAGAGCCACAAGGTGGAGCTCTTCGGCTCCGGTGGTGGTGAGCGGACCGCTCACCAGCTGACCACCCGACTCGGCTACGAGATCCCGCTGCTGGCCCAGGTGCCACTGGAGGTGGCGCTGCGCGAAGGTGGCGATGTCGGAGTGCCGGTCGTCAGCTCGAGCCCGGACGGGCCGGCTGCAGCCGCCCTGCGCGGCTTGGCCGACCACCTGGCCGGACAGGCTCGGGGTCTGGCCGGTGTGCAGTTGGGACTGTCACCGGTCGGTCGCTGAGGACGGCGAACGCACCGGCTCGTCGTCGCGTTCGGCCCGGTCTCGTTCAGCCCGGTCGCGTTCGATCTCCTCCAGGGCCTCGCGCAGCTCACGCCGCAGGAACTCCCGGGTGGCCAGCTCGCCGACGTTCATCCGCAGTGAGGCGATCTCGCGGGCCAGGAAGTCCATGTCGGCACGACTCTGGGCCGTCTGGGCCCGGTCACGCTCGACCGCCACCCTGTCCCTGGCCTCCTGACGGTTCTGCGCCAACAGGATCAGCGGAGCCGCGTACGAGGCCTGCAGCGAGAG
>DVLP01000091.1 GCA_018715445.1 Candidatus Avipropionibacterium avicola
GATGACCAACTGTTCGTACGGCGGTGTCGATTGGTCCGGGTCCCGGTGGTCGACACCGACGACCCGCCATCCGTCCTCGGTCAGGGCGGTTGCGATCCCGCGGCCGATCCCGCGGCCCGCTCCGGTCACCACGACACTGCGAGAACCCGTGCTGTGCGCGTCGATCATCGCGTCACCTCCGTTCCGATCAGTCGGTCGAGCAGAGTGGACGCGTGGGCCTCGAGCCGTTCCAGGCTGCCGGGTGCCAGTGGGGTCTGCCAGGCCTGGTAGGCGTTGACCTCGTACGCCTGCTGTGTGGGCAGGTAGACGAAACCCGGCCCGTTTGTCAGGTTCGCCACCAGCACAGGGAAATCGCCGACATGGTGACGGACCGTGCGCTGCAGACGGGAGTAGGCCTCACCCGGATGGGCGATCAGCAACGCCGTACCGATCCGCCAGGCCCAGACCGGATGCTGCACCGTCGGGCCGAGCACGTAGTCGTCGCGGAGGTTGCGGGCTCGCTGCAGCCGTTCCTCCCGCGAGCGTGGATCGATGTCGGCCCACTGCTCGGCCAGCTCGTCCAGGCCCGGCAGGGGCTGCAGGTCCAGCTCGACCGCCTCGTTCAGCACCTGCACCGTACGAAGGCTGGACGCCTCCGTACGGGACCGGGGCTCCCAGATCGCCAGCGGTGCCCCGGACTCGACGACACCGGTGAGCTCCAGGTCGGTGCCCACCGGCGGCAGCGACTCCAGCGCCGACAGCACGGCATGACCCACCTGGCGGCCGTGCTGCTCGGCGACGGCGGTGTCGCCGACGTACTGCTGGCGCGGGGCGAGCTCGCCGGAGGCGCCCTGGACGAACGCCAGCGGGGCCCCGGTGGACTCCTCGACCAGCTCGCGCATCCCGGCGACCCAGTCCGGGGAGATCAGCGAGTTCTGCCAGGCCAGGGTCGTGGGATGGCAGGCGTAGTTGACGATCGTGGCCAACGGACTCGCCGTGCCGTCCGATGCCAGCCCGCTCAACCGGCCGACCAGCACGGTGTCGTCGGCAGGATCGTCGGTCACCGGGTTGTACCCGACCACGGGACGGGGGCCGGCTCCGCAACCGTCCTCGAGCAGCAACTCCCGGTTCGAGGCCAGGTCGCACCGGGAGTGGGCCCATTCCAGAACGGCCGGTGCGAGTGCCGCGATGGCGCGTCGGACGGCGTCGGCGATCGTCCGGGCGAGCTCGCCCAGGTAGACGTCGAGGTGCTCGCCGCCGGGCAGGTCACGGTCGGCGGAGCAGATCACCGGGCCGGCATGGGTGTGGGACAGCGAGATCAGCAGCCGTTCGGGCGACAGGCCACTCGCCTGCAGGACGTGGTCGCGGCACCGCCGCTCGTCGTCGACACGTCGCCACCAGGTGGCATCGACGCCGACCATCACCACCGGATCCCGTGGGGCGTCCTCATCGGCCAGGGCGACCGCCGTCAGCACCATCGGGCGGTGCACCCCGGTGGCAGCGTCCCAGGTCGCCGGGCCCCAGTTGCGGGCGCGGATCCCGACCGGGGGCGTGACATCGCCCACCACGACTCCAGCCAGGCCGTGGAACGCCGGGACCGCATGACGGGCACCGATCGTGACCATGGCGACTCCTGCTCGGCTGCTGGTGGCCACAGGGTACGCACGGATGGACACTCTGTGGGCCCAAGGTCACAGCGTGGCTCGCCCCGGTTTTCGTGCACCAGTGATCTGGGGAAGCGGTTCACCGGGGCGGTTCGGGATCAGGAGTGTGCGAAAACCGGGGGCGCCCCTCGAGCTCGCCCCCCGACGGGCTCGGGGATCGTGGGCGAAAAAGGGTTGCGGGGGAGTGAGCGGGCCGCGTAAGGTCTTGCGTTTGTGTCTCCTCACCTCCAGCTGATCGCCGCAGAGTTCCGGAGGCAATCCACCTACCGCCTCGCGCTGGCCGCCGGCGTGTGCACCAACGGGATCTTCGGGCTGATCCGGGCCGGGGTGCTGTTGGCGGCCGTCGAGGGTGCCGGGGGCACCGCCGGAGGGTACGACGCCCGGACCGCCCTGCTGTACGTGCTGTGGGGCCAGGCCCTGCTCGGGGCGATCCCCATGTGGGGCTGGAACGAGATCGCCGACCGGGTCCGCACCGGGGAGATCGCGGTCGATCTGGCCCGCCCGATCGACCTACAGGTGTACTGGTGGTTCCGTGACCTCGGACGGGCCGCGATGCAGTTCCTCGGCCGGGGCCTGCCGATCCTGGTCCTGGGCTCGATCCTGCTCCGGGTCGCCCCGCCGGCCGAGCCACTGGTCTATCTCGCCGGCCTGGTGGGGCTCCTTCTCGGGCTCGGCATCAACTACCTGTGTCGCTATGCGCTGAACCTGATCTCCTTCTGGACCGTCGAGACCCAAGGCTTCCAGATCCTCTACATGGTGCTGGTCTCGCTGCTCACCGGATTCACCGTGCCGGTCCACCTCTTCCCGGACTGGC
The DNA here is from genome assembly GCA_018715445.1 of Candidatus Avipropionibacterium avicola. Taxonomy (GTDB): domain Bacteria; phylum Actinomycetota; class Actinomycetes; order Propionibacteriales; family Propionibacteriaceae; genus Avipropionibacterium; species Avipropionibacterium avicola. The sequence continues at coordinate 2,458 of DVLP01000091.1, forward strand.
TCAAGGCGATCGCCGAGGCCAGCCCGTTCCCGTCGATGTACCAGTACCCGGTCGACCTGATCTCGGGTCGGACCATCGGCGCTGAGGTGTGGTCGATCCTCGGCCTCCAGCTGCTCTGGTTGGCGATCCTGCTCGTCGGCACCCGGGTGATGACCAGGCTCGGGACCCGGAGGTTGGTGATCCAGGGTGGCTGAGCAAACGCACCTCTCGACGAGGACGGGGGTCGCACGGACACCGGACCCACCCCTGCCGTTGTGGAGCACGATCGTGCTGGCGCGGATCCGCAGCCAGCTGGTCTACCGCACCAGCTTCGCGCTGAACGCGGTCGGGTCCTTCCTGACCGGGCTGTTGGAGTTCGTCGAGATCTACGTCCTGCTGGCGGCCTCGCCGATCTACGGCGGCATGACGCTGCCCGAGGCCACCATGGTCTTCGCACTGGCCAGCATCAGCTTCGGCCTGGCCGACATGGTCTTCGGGCAGATGGATTCCCTGCCCTCGTTCATCAAACAGGGCCAGCTCGAGTCGTACCTCACCAAGCCGTTGCCCCTGGTGCCGCAGATGATCACCAGCACGGTGCAGCTGCGACGCCTGGCCCGGGTGCTTTTCGGGGTGATCGCCCTGGTGGTGTCCCTGCAGTTCCTCGACCTCGGCTGGTCCTGGGCCCATGCCGGGATCATCGCCGGCGCCGTCCTGTTCGGCACGGCGATCTTCTCGTCGATGTTCGTCCTGGCCGGTGGGTGCCAGTTCTGGTTGCTCAACGGCACCGAGTTCACCAATGCCTTCGTGTACGGAGGCAAGTACATCGCCCAGGTGCCCGGCACCGTGCTGCTGACCCCGATCCGGGTCTTCTTCACCTTTGTGATCCCGGCGACGGTCACCGCCTACCTGCCCACCCTGATCCTGCTGGACAAGCCGGGGCCGCCGCTGCTGCCGCAGGTGCTCGCCTGGGCTGCGCCGATCTTTGCCGTGTGGAGTTGGGTCCTGGCCCTGGTGGTGTGGCGGGCCGGGGTGCGCAAATACACCGGAGCAGGAGGATGACATGACCATCATCGAGACCGAGGACCTGAGTCGCGAGTTCATCGTCCGGCGCAAGACCGGGCGGTTCTCCCGGACCAAGCAGGTGGTGGCCGCCGTCGATCGGATCTCCTGCACGGTCAGCGAGGGCGAGTCGGTCGGCTACATCGGCGCCAATGGGGCCGGCAAGTCGACCACCATCAAGATGATCACCGGGATCCTGGTGCCGTCGTCGGGTCGGGTTACCACGTGTGGCCTGCATCCGGTCGAGCAGCGCAAGGCCCTGGCCCGTCAGATCGGTGTCGTCTTCGGTCAACGCACGCAGCTGTGGTGGGACCTGCCGTTGCGGGAGTCGTTCACGATCCTCGGGGCGATCCACCGGCTCGGGCGCCAGGCCGCCAGCGACCGGATCGACCAACTGATCGCCGAGCTCGACCTCGAGGGGTTCCTCGACACCCCGGTGCGCCAACTCTCCCTCGGTCAGCGGATGCGTGGTGAGGTCGCGGCCGCACTGGTGCACCGACCCCGGTTGCTGATCCTGGACGAGCCGACGATCGGGCTGGACATGATCAGCAAGGAGCGGCTGCGCCAGTTCCTGCTCACCGAACGGGCCGAGCGGGGGACCACCCTGTTGCTGACCACCCATGACATGGGTGACATCGAGCGTCTCTGTGAACGGGTGCTGGTGGTGGATCGCGGTCGGATCGTCCACGACGGGCCACTGGCCGAGCTGCGACGCACTGTCGCACTGGACCGTACGGTCGTCATCGACTACGCCGATCCCCAACCACCACACGACATCGCCGACACCGAGCGGGTCGGCTACGAGGTCGACGGGCTGCGTCAGTCGTACCGGTTCCATCCGGAGCGGACCACCGCGGCCAAGGTGCTCGCCGAGGCCAGTCGACTCGGTGAGGTCCGCGACCTCACTCTCCGCGAGCCCGCCATCGAGGACATCGTCAGGACCCTGTACGGCCGAGCCCGCTGATGCGCGCGCCGAGACCGGGCGTCGGTCACAGCGCGTCGAGGAAGCTCTCGGACGGGATGAAGTAGAGGTTGCCGGTCACGGCCCGTGAGAAGTCGAGGACCCGGACCACGCACCCGGTGCAGCAGGGACCGCTGCCCGACACCAGCGTTCGAGTCGGGCCGTGCCCTCGGCCCGACCCAGCTCCCACCGGGCCTGCGGATGGGCGTGGTACCAGCGCAGCGCAGTCCACAGGGCCTGCACCGGTACCTGGCAGGTGGTGACCGCGATCAGCTGCACCTGTTGGGACTTCGGCAGTGCGTCATTGCTCTGGATCCGGATCATGTGGAGCTGGGGACGCTCACCGGGGAACCGTGGCCGGTTCGGCTGTTGGTGGGTCGCCTCGATCTCGACAATGTCGTCCCACCGCAGGTTCACCCGTCGACC
>DVLP01000092.1 GCA_018715445.1 Candidatus Avipropionibacterium avicola
ACTCCCGCACCCGGGCCACCAACGCGTCGCGGTCGAGCGTGGTGACGTCCTGGGCGGCCAACCGGGTGACCTGATCGGACAACTCGACCGCACGCGGGTCCTCGGCCCAGCGTGCCGGGTCGAACCGGCGCAGTCGCGGGATCACCCGCAGCGGCGCGCTCAGCAGTCGCGGCCGTGGACGGGGTGCGGTGATGGTGACGGCGGTGACCACGCCGTCGCGCTGCTCGAAGAGCCGGCCGTAGGCCCCGGCCAGGCCGAGGTCCTCGCTGATCCGCGCCATCATGCCGACCGGGCCGTACGGGATCCAGGTGGTGAGGTCCAAGGGGTACGGACGCACCGTCAGGTAGTCGAGGATGATGCTGGCCATCGTGCGCTCGATGCGGTTGAGCTCGACCGGTGGTGGTGGCAGTGCCGTCATGGGGCGGGCCTGCAGGATGTGGAGCCGGCCGTCGGCGAAGGCCCACTCGATGTCCTGGGGGCATCCGAAGTGGGCCGCGACCTGCTCGCCGTGACGCACCAGCTCACGGACCTGCTGGTCGGTCAGGACTGGCTGGCCAGGGTTGTGATGACCAGTGCTGTGACGGTTCGGGGTGGGGCGCTCGGAGACGGCCACGGATCCGTCGGCCTCCCCGGCCGTCCAGTTCGTGATGTGACCGCTGGGATCGGTGAGCAGGTGATCGGGGATCACCTCGCCGGAGACCACGGCCTCCCCCAACCCCGGGTGGGCATCGATGGAGCGTCGGTCCCGGCGGCCGGTGACCGGGTCGGCGGTGAACATCACGCCGGCCACCTCGGCCGGGACCATGCGTTGCACCACGACCGCGATCGCGACCTGGTCGTCGGTGATGCCGAGCCGCGTGCGGTAGGCGACCGCGCGTGCTCCGTACAGCGAGGCGGCACACTCGGCGACGGCGGCCAGCACCTGCTCGGCGCCCTCGACCTCGAGGATGGTGTCCTGCTGCCCGGCGAAGGTGGCGCCGGGCAGGTCCTCGGCCGTGGCACTCGACCGCACCGCGACAGGGCCGGCACCCAGGGCGGCGTACCGCTCGCGAATCTCGTCGGCGAGTGGGTCCGGCAGCGCCCCGGAGACGCCGGCCAGTGCCTCGGTGGTGACGACGAAGCCGTCGGGGACCGGTTGACCGATCCTGATCAATTCACCGAGATTGGCGCCCTTGCCGCCGACCTGGGCGATCGCCCTGCTCTCCCGCAGGGGCAGTGTCTGCGATGCCATCGGAACTCCGTTCAATACGAAACGCTGCGTTCCCTATTGACGGTAGACCCGGATCGGGGACCGCACAAGCGAGTTCGCAGAGTGACCGGTGACAGGGCTGGATCGGGCCGGAACCGCCTCCCCCACCCCCGTCACCGGTCACTTTCCGAAAACTGGGTGCAACACCCGAGCGGCCCCAGCAGAATGGGCCCACGTGGGACATCTGGAGCTGGCTGGGATCTCGTACCACCTCCCCGACGGGCGGGTGCTGCTCAACGACGTCGGATTCCGGGTCGGCGACGGCGCCACGATCGCCCTGATCGGGGCCAACGGGGCCGGCAAGTCCACCCTGTTGCGGATCATCCGTGGCGAGACCGCCCCGACCGAGGGCACCGTCACCCGGTCCGGATCGCTCGGCGTGATGCGTCAGATGGTCACCCAGGGACATGACGACTGGACCGTACGGGACCTACTGCTGTCGGTCGCCCCACCGCGGATCCGCGAGGCCGCCGCCCGCGTCGACGCGTTGGAGTTGCGGTTGATGGAGTCCGATGACGAGCCGACCCAACTGCGCTACGCCGAGGCCCTGGCCGAGCTGGCCGATGCCGGCGGCTACGACCTCGAGGTGTTGTGGGACGTCTGCACCACGGCGGCGGTCGGCCTACCGTACGACAAGGTCCGGCTTCGCGAGATGCGCACGCTGTCAGGTGGTGAGCAGAAGCGGTTGGTGCTGGAGGCCCTGCTGCGCGGACCCGACGAGATCCTGCTGCTCGACGAGCCGGACAACTACCTCGACGTCCCGGGCAAGCAGTGGCTGGAGGCCCAGCTGCAGGCCACCGACAAGACCGTGCTGTACGTCAGCCATGATCGCGAGCTGTTGGCCAACACCGCCACCCGGATCGTCACGGTCGAGCTGGGCGCGGCCGGCAACACCACCTGGACCCATCCGGGCACCTTCGACAGCTACCACCAGGCCCGACTCGACCGGTTCGCCCGGCTCGACGAGCTGCGTCGGCGCTGGGACGAGGAGCACGAGAAGCTGCGCCAGCTGATGTTGATGTACAAGAACAAGGCCGCCTTCAACTCCGACATGGCCAGCCGCTACCGGGCCGCCCAGACCCGGCTGGAGAAGTTCGAGGAGGCTGGGCCACCCGAGGCCCAGCCGTTGCACCAGCAGGTGTCGATGCGCCTCACCGGAGGCCGGACCGGCAAGCGGGCCCTGGTGTGCACCGACCTCGAGCTGACCGGGTTGATGAAGCCGTTCGACCTGGAGGTCTGGTACGGAGAACGCCTTGGTGTGCTCGGATCCAACGGTTCGGGCAAGTCACACTTCCTGCGGCTGCTGGCCGGCGGCGGCACCGACCCGGATCCGGCCATGGGCACCCTCGGGGACGCGTCGGTGACCCCGGTCCCCCACACCGGCACGGCCCGGCTGGGTGCCCGGGTCCGTCCGGGGCTGTTCGTGCAGACCCACGAGCATCCCGAGCTCGCCGGTCGGACGCTGCTCGAGATCCTGCACCGGGGCGATGATCATCGTGACGGGCTCGGCCGTGAGGCGGCGGCGCGGGTGTTGGACCGCTACGAGTTGGCCCGGTCGGCCGAGCAAAGCTTCGACTCGTTGAGCGGCGGCCAACAGGCCCGGCTGCAGATCCTGTTGCTGGAGTTGTCCGGAGCGACCATGTTGCTGTTGGACGAACCGACCGACAACCTCGACCTGGAGTCCGCCGAGGCACTCGAGCACGCCCTGGATGCCTACCAGGGCACGGTTCTGGCCGTCACCCACGACCGGTGGTTCGCCCGCAGCCTCGACCGTTTCGTGGTCTTCGGCGCCGACGGCACCATCCGCGAGTCCGACGACCCGGTGTGGACCGAACCCCGCGTCCGCCGCTGAGCTGACCCTCCCGTCACCCACCCCCTTCTCGGATCCACATACTTCTGCACTGATCCACGCCCACCACAGCGGGCGTGGATCAGCAGAGGAGGCGTGGATCCGGAGACGGGGGATGTTTCCTCACGCGTCGCGGTCAGCCGCGGGGACATCGGTGCGGTTGTGCACCATGGGGGTGAACTCGATGGGCTCGGCCGGCTCGGGCGGGCCGCAGAACTCCGGGTGGGTGACGATCCCGCGCAGGTCGGCCATGGTGCCGGTGCGCTCGGCCTCGTACATCGCCCAGATCACCTGCAGGCCCTGGATCGACTGCTCCGCATCGGTGTGCGGGGCGCGGGCTTCGTCAATGGCATCGAAGAACTCGACGAGCTCGCCCATCACGTTCTTCTTGGTCCCGTGGGTCGCGAGCAGCGTCTCGTCGGGGCCGTGGAGGTGGGTCAGGGTGCCGGCGCGGAAGTCGAGCTCGACCATGCCTTCGCTGAACTGGGCGTGGATCGCGTACTTCAGCCGCGACCCCTTGGCGCCCCAGGTGCCGCCGTGGTAGCCGAGGATGCCGTTCTCGAAGCGAATCACCGCGTCGCTGGTGCCCTCCCCCTCCATCCACGGCGTCCCCAGCGTCGAGCCGAGGTGGATGCCCTGGACCGGCGCACCGCAGTACCACAACAGCAGATCGATGTAGTGACAGCCATGACTCACGAACTGTCCGCCACCGAGGGTCTGCTTCTTCAGCGCCCAGTGCCCTTCCTCGTAACGGGTGTACTGCTCGGTCCAGATGCTCATGTGGAACAACTGTCCGTACACGTGCTCGTCGATCAGCTCCTTGAGCTTGATCACCAGCGGGTGGTAGCGCATCGGGTACGCGGTCATCAGGGTGACGTCCTGGCGCTGCGCCTCGGCCTGCAGCTCACGGCACTGGAGCTCGGTCACGGCCAGCGGCTTCTCCATCAGGACATGCTTGCCGGCCCGCAACGCATCCATCCCGACACTGTGGTGGACATGGTGCGGCAGCACCCCGAGCACGCAGTCGACCTCGTCCAGCACCTCCCGGTGGTCGGTCGCCACGATCGGGGCACCCAGTGCCTGCCCGGCAGCCTCGGCCCGCTCGCGGATCGGGTCGACACAGGCGACCACCTCGACCCTGTCGGCGAGGTCGCCGAAGACGGCCTGATGGGACTTCTCCATGCCACCACAGCCCAGGATGGCCAACCGGTGACGCGTCATGAGCGCACCCCTCCTCCGGGCCCGCACCCGGGGCCCTGTCCTCGACGAGTCTGAACCACCCGGTCAGTCACCACCGAGTCCGTACGGCTTCGCGCCCATCCCCCGGACGCCCGAGCGTCCACGATTCCCCGTACGCGACCGATGCGGTGGCCGTGTCGTCACGGGAGACGGCCGGGCTCAACCCGCCGAGCGGTCACCGCGTTGCCGCAAGCCCGGTGTCTGGCCGGTGGCGTCACGGAACGCAGCGATGAATCCGCTCGCGGTGTCATAGCCCACTCGCGTGGCCACCTCGGCCACGGTCAGTTCCTCGGCGAGCAGCCGGGAGGCCTGCACCATCCGGGCCCGCTTGCGCCAGGAGGCGAACCCCTCACCGGTCTCGGCACCGAAGGCGCGTATCACGGTACGGGTGCTGACACCGAGACGACGGCACCACTGCTCGAGCGAGGTCCGATCCCCGGGATCGGCCATCACGGCTTCGGCGATCCGTCGAGCCGCCGGGTGCACGGGCAGTGCCAACGCCGTCAACTGGTCTGGGGCCTCCTGCAACAGGCTCACCATGAGGCGGTGACAGCTTTCGCGCCGCTCACGGGGCAGATCGGGCGTGGTCGCGACGTGGCGGATGACCTCGGCCAGCAGCGGACCGCAGCTCACGGCCCGTGGCTCGTCCCATCGCTGGCCCGACGGTCGCAGCGCCGGATCCAGATAGGCGCTGTACGACGGGCCGGAGCCGAACATCCGTACCGCATGGACCATGGTGGCGGGCAGCCAGGTGATCGCATCGGGCGAGACCAGCCAGCGTGCCCCGGCGATGACGAGCTCGCTGGCACCGGAGGGATGCCAGAAGATCTGGTCGGTCTCGTGACTGTGCGGTGCGTGAGCGCGTTGGTGATGGACGGCACCGACAAAGTTTTTCGATGTCACCCGCGGCGCATGCCGCACCTGCATCCCCGGGCCGGTGGTTTGGTCATCGGTCACAGGTGACACACCCATGTCACTCCTCGCACATCCGTGGCATCCGAGCCGCATTGAGGACCCTAAAGGGAAGGCTACCTTTACCTTGCTTCGGCGGCCCGAGGACTCCTTCGACGCCCCGACCTCGACAC
>DVLP01000093.1 GCA_018715445.1 Candidatus Avipropionibacterium avicola
CATGAGGGCGACGAACTGCGGGGGGCGGCGCTGTCGACCCTGCCGCTGCGCGACAACACCACGGTGGCCGAGGTCGGGCTCGGGGTCGATCCCGACCGGGAGCTCACTCCGATCGTCACCGCCCTGTGGGAGGCGTTGACCGAACGACTGGCCGATGAGGGCCGTACGGTGGTCCAGCTCTGGCAGATGCACCGCGACGCCAGCACCGACCCGCAGGTCGAGCCGCTGGTCCCGGCCACCGGTTCCGGGGCGATCGTGCCCGACCGGTGGTCGGAGCTGCTCGGCGAGCTCGGCTTCACCTTCGAGCAGGCCGAGCGCCACAGTGTCCTCGACATCGAACAGCACCGCGACGACTGGCCGGGGCTGGCCGCCGAGGTCGCCCGCCACAGCGAGGGATATGAGCTGCTCACCTGGTCGGGCGCGACCGCGGACGAGCTGCTCGGGCCGCTGGCCCAGCTGCGCAGCCGAATGAGCGTCGACGTACCGTCCGGGGGCCTCGAGCTCGAGGAGGAGGACTGGGACGCCGAACGGGTACGGCTGCGCGACGGCCTGGCGATCAGCAAGGGCCGAACCCCGCTGTATGCGGCGGCCCGCCATCGTGACAGCGGCGAGTTGGTCGCCTACACCGAGCTGGAGTTGCCGAGCGATCACCCCCAGGCCGCCTGGCAGGAGGACACCCTCGTCCATGCCGATCACCGGGGCCACCGCCTCGGCATGGCGGTGAAGCTCGCGAACCTCGACCAGCTCGCCCGCATCGCGGCCCACGTCCAGCGGATCCACACCTGGAATGCCGACGAGAACGAGTGGATGCTGGCGATCAACGTGGCGCTCGGATTCGCCCCGGTCAGCGTCGAAGGGGCCTGGCAGCGACACCTGTGAGGCCATGGCCGCTGGGCGAGTTCGCCCAGCGTCGGGTACACCCCGGGCACGGTATGGTGTCACGGGTTTGTGTGTGCCAGTCGTCGAGCGTCAGGAAGAGATGGACAAGGTCGGCCGATATCGACTGATCCGGCGTTTGGGCGCCGGATCGTTCGCGACCGTGTGGCTGGGCCATGACGACGACCTCGACGTCCCGGTCGCGGTGAAGGTGCTGGCCGACAACTGGGCCAACAACGACGACGTCCGCAACCGTTTCCTGGGTGAGGCGCGCCTGATGCGCCAGATCCGCGACGACCGGATCGTGCGGGTCTACGACATCGGCAGCATGGACGACGGCCGACCGTACTTCGTGATGGACTTCGCCGACGGCGGTTCCCTGGAGGACCTGCGCAAGCAGGGCATCGCCCCGGCGATGGCCCTGCGGTTGTGTGCCGAGGCCTCCCGGGCCCTGCACGTGCTCCACAGCCACGACGTCATCCACCGCGACGTCACCCCCGGCAATGTGTTGCTGAACCATGCCAAGGACTCCTCGGTGAAGGTCCTGATTGCCGACCTCGGGGTCGCCAAGTCGATGGTCGACATGGGGGCCACCATGACCGCGGGCACTCCGGCCTACATGGCGTTGGAGCAGGCCAACGGCGTCGCCAAGCTCGACCACCGCGCCGACATCTACTCCTTGGCCGCCGTCACCTACGCCATGCTGACCGGCCGTCCGCCGTTCCCGGTGAAGACCTTGGCCGACGTGTTGCAGCGTGATCCGAACCTGCGACCGGCACCGGTGGCCGCCACCCTCGGCGCCCCGCCCCAGCTCGACCAGGTGCTCGCCGCCGCCCTGTCCACCCAGCCCGGCCTGCGACCCCGTACGGCCCTGGAGCTGGCCGACGAGCTCGACCGGTGCGCCGACCAGCTCGCCGGGCCCGGCCCGGGGACCGCACCGACGCCGGCTCCGGAGAGCGCGTTCGGGCGGTCCCACGCGCAGGCCTACACCACCCCACCGACGCCGCTGCCGCAGGGCCCGGGGGGCCCGCCCCCGCAGATGATGGCGCCGCAGCAGGCCCAGTCCCAGGCTCAGCCCCAATCACAGCCCCAGGCTCAACACCGCACCGTGGCGCCCCCTCCGCAGACCGGGGCGCCCATGGCCCCGCAGCAGAATCGACCGGCGCACCAGCCCGCCCCGTACCCGGCCCAGCCGGCGCCGCAGCGTCGACCCTTCACCTTCTGGCTGTTGGTCGGTCTGGCGGCAGTGGCGTTGTTCGTCGTGTCGTTGGTCGTGACGATCTTCGCGCTGAGCTGATCAGCTGCTGCGGGTGAGGGCCCACTGGCGGATCCGCTCGATCCGCTCCATCAGCTCGTCGGCCGACGCACCGGCGATCGCCGGGCCTCCGCACTCCTCACGCAACTTGTTGTGGATCACCCCATGGGGCAGGTTCGTACGGTGGTGCCAGGCACCGACCAGCCCGTTCAGCTCCTTGCGCAGGGCCCGCAACCGTTCGTGGGCGGCCGGGGTGGCCTCCTCGGCCGCGGCCGTGTCCTGGCTGCGCTTCATGTGCTCGCGTTGGCGCCGACTGAGCAGGTCCTTCACCTGATCGGGCTCGAGCAGGCCGGGCAGGCCGAGGTAGTCCTGCTCCTCGGCGCTGCCGGCGACCGCCGACATCCCGAAGTCGTTGCCGTCGAAGACCACCTTGTCGAAGTCGGCCTCACTGGCCAGCGCCGCAAAGGTGCCCTGCTCCTCCTCCACCAGCGCGTCCGAGGCCTGCTCCTCGCGCTCGGCGGCGGCCATCAGGTCCTCCTCGTCGACCTCGGCGCCGCCGGGGATCTTCAGCACGTGGTCGCGCTGGGCCTCCATCTCGGTCGCGAAGTGCAACAGGTGACCCACGCTCGGCAGGAAGACCGAGGCGGTCTCACCCCGGGACCGGGAGCGCACGAAACGACCGACGGCCTGGGCGAAGAACAACGGGGTCGCGGTGGCTGTCGCATACACCCCGACCGACAGCCGGGGGACGTCGACGCCCTCGGAGACCATCCGGACCGCCACCATCCACCGGTCGTCGTTGTCGGCGAAGCGGGAGATCTTCTTGCTCGACCCGGGCTCGTCGCTGAGCACCAGCGTCGGCTGCTTGCCGGTGATCTGCTTGAGCAGGGCGGCGTAGGCGCGGGCATGGGTCTGGTCGGTGGCGATCACCAGGCCTCCGGCATCGGGCACGCCCTGGCGGACCTCGCTGAGCCGTTTGTCGGCGGCCTGCAGCACCGCCGACATCCAGGATCCGTCCGGGTCGAGCGCGGTCCGCAGGGCCTGGGCGGCCATGTCCCGGGTCATCGCCGTGCCGAGACGGGCCGCGATCTCGTCACCGGCCCGGGTCCGCCAGTGCAGGTCCCCGGAGTAGGCCATGAAGAGCACCGGACGAACGATCCGGTCGGCCAGCGCGTCGGCGTAGCCGTAGGTGAAGTCGGCGTCGGAGCGCAGCACGCCCGCGCCGTCCTCGGCGTAACGGACGAACGGGATCGGATTCGTGTCGGAACGGAACGGTGTGCCGGTGAGGGCCAGTCGTCGCCGCGCCGGTTCGAAGGCCTCCCGTACGGCATCGCCCCAGCTCAGCGCATCACCGGCATGGTGGATCTCGTCGAGGATGACCAGGGTACGGAACTGCTCGGTGCGGATCCGTAGCGCGAGCGGGTTCGCCGCGACCCCGGCGTAGGTGAGGGCCACGCCCTGGTAGTCGGTGCTGGTCCGGCCCTGTCGAGTGCCGAACTTCGGGTCGATGTTGATCCCGAGACGTCCGGCGGCCTCGGCCCACTGGGTCTTGAGGTGGTCGGTCGGTGCGACGATCGTGATCCGGTCGATCACCCGACGCCCCAGCAGGTCAGCGGCCACGGTCAGGGCGAACGAGGTCTTGCCGGCCCCGGGGGTGGCGACCACCAGGAAGTCGGTCGGATCGGTCTCGCGATAGCGGTCCAGCGCGGCGGCCTGCCAGGCCCGCAGGGACTTGCCGGTGCCCCAGGCGGCACGCTCGGCGGGGAAGGCCGGGGAGAGCTTCTGCGCGCCCTTGTCCACCAGGGCACGAGCCTCCGGATCCACGTCAGTCAGCAGATTCGGTTCGGCAGTCACTGGCGCAACTGTAGTCGGTGGCCACGGCACTTCCACTCGCCCCACCGCTCGGTCCGAGGTCAGCTCATCGGCTGATCCGTTCGCTCACCTGGGGCAGCACGGTGTGCAGGTCGCCGACCACGCCGAGATCGGCCAGCGCGAAGATCGGGGCCTCGGGATCGGTGTTCACCACGATCACCGCCTTCGAGGTCTGCATCCCGGCCCGGTGCTGGATCGCCCCGGAGATGCCGGCGGCGATGTAGAGCTCGGGTGAGACGGTCTTGCCGGTGCCACCGATCTGGTACGCGTAGGGGTACCAGCCTGCGTCCACCGCGACCCGAGAGGCGCCGACCGCACCGCCGAGCGCATCGGCCAGGGCCTCCACCTCGGCGAAGTTGCCGTCGGTGCCACGTCCCCCGGCGACCACGACCCGTGCACCGGTGAGATCGGGGCGCGCGGAGGCCTGCTTCGGTTCGCTGGCCACGGTGCTGACCAGCTGTGCCGCCTCACTCCACTGCAGCTCGGCAGGCTGCACCTGGGCCGCCTGAACTTGGGCCGCCTGAACCTGGGTCGACTGCACCTGCGCGGCGTCCGGCGACGGTTCGGCAGCCACCACGTGGGGCTTGACCGTCACCACGGCGATCGGGGCGACGACCTCGGCCTCGACGGTGTGGCTGCCGGCGAAGACCGACTGGCGGGTGGCGATCCGCTCGTCGCTCCTGGTGACCGCCACCGCATCGGTGATCAGCCCGGCCCCGAGACGAACCGCGAGGCGACCGGCGACCTCGGCGTTGACAGGACCACTGGCCAGCAGCACCACCGCGGCCTCGTACTGCCCCGCGATCTGGGCCAGGGCCTCGGCCTGCGGT
>DVLP01000094.1 GCA_018715445.1 Candidatus Avipropionibacterium avicola
GAGTTCCTCCAGGAGGGCCATGCCGTGGAGAACACCCTGCGGCCGGACCGGTTGGTGTTCGGGGTGCAGTCCGACCACGCCCGCGCGATGCTGCACCGCTGCTATGCACTGGCGATCTCCGACGACACCCCCGTGATCAACTGCGACCTGGCCACCGCCGAGCTCATCAAGACCGCAGCGAACCTCTTCCTGTCGACCAAGATCAGCTTCATCAACGCCATGGCGCAGATGTGCCAGGCCGCCGGCGGTGACGTCACCCTGCTGGCCGACGCCCTGGGACACGACCAGCGGATCGGGCGGGACTTCCTCAACGCCGGGTTGGGCTTCGGCGGCGGCTGTCTGCCGAAGGACATCCGAGCCCTGGCCGCCCGGGCCCGTGAGCTCGAGGTCGACGTGCTCGGCGACTTCATCGAGGCCGTCGAGTCGATCAACGAGCAGCAACGCAGCGAGGTCGCCGAGCTGGCCATCGACCAGTTGGGCGGCGATGTGACCGGCCGACGGATCGGTGTGTTGGGCGCCGCCTTCAAGCCCGGCACCGACGACATCCGCAACTCCCCCGCGCTGACCGTCGCCCGACGGTTGGCCGCAGCCGGGGCCGAGGTCTGGGTGTACGACCCGCAGGCGGTCGTGCCGGACAATGCGATCCGCCGGGCCGAGTCGGTCCGCGAGGCGGTCACCGACGCGGAGCTGGTGCTCCACCTGACCGAGTGGCCCGAGTTCCGCCAGCTCGATCCGGTCGAGGTCGCCGGCTGGGTGAAACAGCCACTGCTGATCGACGGACGCCTCAAGCTCGACCGTCCCCGCTGGACCGAGGCCGGGTGGAAGATCGTCCAGCTCGGCCGCGCCGCCACCCTCTGAGCCGACCAACCGTTCCGATCGGCCGCCCGGTCAGCTGATCCGCTCAGCCCGGGAACAGGCTGACCTGGGTCGCCTTGACCACGGCATGGACCCGGTCACCGGCCTGCAGGTCCAGCGCCGCCACCCCGGCCGGGGTGAGCCGGGCCCTGATCGACTGGTCACCGACGCGTAGTCGTACCTCGACCACCGGGCCCTGCGGATCGATCGCGACCACCGTCGCCGCCAGCACATTGCGGGGGCTGCCGCCGGGCGGCTCGCGGTGCAGCCCGACCGACTCGGGGCTGAAGGTGGCCCGAGCCTCGGCGCCGACGGACAGGTCCTCACCACGACCGGTGACCTCCACCCCGTCCCAGGCCAGCGCATGGGCCGAACGGGCCCGGCCACGGACCAGGTTCAGCCCGACCAGGTCGGCCACGAAGTCACTGGGCGGTGCGGCACAGAGCCGTTCGACGGTGTCGTCGGCGACCACCTCCCCCTGCTCGAGGACCACCATCCGCCGGGCGAGGGTGACCACGTCCAACAACTCATGGGTGACCAGCACCGCGCCGACGCCGGAGGCCGACAGCCGGTCCCGCAACAGGCTGCGCAGCCCGGGGGTGACCGAGGCGTCCAGGGCGGCGAACGGTTCGTCCAGCAGGAGCACCCCGGGATCGACGGCCAGCGCCCGGGCGATCGCGACTCGCTGGGCCTGCCCGCCGGACAGCTGCCGTGGCCGTCGTTGGGCCAGGTCGGCCAGCCCGACGGCCTCGAGCTCGGCCATCGCGCGGTCCCGGGCCTGCCCACGCCCCGTCCCGCGCGAACGGGGTCCGAAGGCGACGTTGTCGACCACGCTCAGGTGGGGGAACAGCAACGACTTCTGTTGCAGATAAGCCAACTGGCGCCGATGCGGCGGGACATGGCGGCCCGGTCCGGCCAGGGTCACCCCCGACAGCCGCACCACCCCGGGGTCGGGTCGCAGGGTGCCAGCCACCACCTGCAGCAGGCTGGACTTGCCAGCGCCGTTCGGCCCCACGACGGCCACCGTCTCCCCGGCGGCCACGCTCAGCCCGACCGTGACCGAGCGACTCGGCACCCGGGCCTCCACCTCCAGCACCGTCGTCATGGGGTCCTCCCGTCCCGGCCGCGCATCAGCGTCGACACCGCGACGATCGCGATCGCTGCGCCCACCAGGACCACCGCCAGGGCCAGGGCCAGGTCGGAGTCGGTCTCGCGCAGCAGATAGATCTCCAGGGGCAGGGCACGGGTGACGCCCTGGAGCGATCCGGCGAAGGTGATGCTCGCCCCGAACTCACCCAGGGCCCGCGCGAACGACAACGCCGTCCCCGAGGCCAGCGCCGGCGCGACCATCGGCAGCGTGACCCGCCAGAAGGTCCGCCCCGGACCCGCGCCGAGATGGGCGGCCGCCTCCTCGTACTCGGCTCCGGTGGTGCGCAGCGCACCGTCGAGTGAGACCACCAGGTACGGCAGTGCGACGAAGGTCTGGGCCAACACCACCGCCAGCGTGGTGAAACCGATCTGGATCCCCAGCACCGACAGGGGTGCACCGATCAGGCCACGCCGGCCGAGGGTGACCAGCAGGGCCAGTCCCGCGACCACCGGCGGCAGCACCATCGGCACCGTCACCAGGGTCCGTACGGCGTCGACCCACCAACCCGTCGAGCGGGCCAGCACCAGCGCGGTCGGCACCCCCACGAGCAGCACCAGCAGTGTCGAGGCAGTACAGGTGAGCAGGCTCAGCCGCAGCGCATCGATCGCACGGTCACTGGTGAGCAGCCCCGGCAGCCCGATCCAGTCGACGCGGGTCAACATCCCGGTCAACGGGAGCGCCAGGAACAAGCAGGCCAGGGCGAACGGCACCCAGGCCCACCGCGGGAAGCGTCGCATCAGGTCGCGGTCCGGTCCTTCACTGCTGGGGCGGGCCGAAGCCGTACCGGCTCAGGATCGTGGTGTCGGTGGTGACCGCTTCGATGTAGCGTGCCGCCCCCTCCGGGTTCGCCGCCCCCTTGACCACGGCGATCCAGTACGTGTTGGGCTCGTCCTTCGAGCCGGGGATCTCGATCACCTCGACCTCATCACCGGCAGCTGCGGCGTCGGTCGCGTAGACGATGCCGGCATCGGCCTCCCCAGAAGTCACCTTGCCGAGGACGTCGGTCACCTTGCTCTCCTCGGAGACCGGGTTGAGCGTGAGACCGGCCTTCTCGGCCACCTTGACGGTGGCACCGCCGCAGGGCACCTCCTCGGCGCAGACGACCAGCTTCACCCCGTCGAGGGAGGAGTCGAACCCGGTGACACCACCCGGGTTGCCGGCCGGGACCACCAGGACGAGGGTGTTGGTGGCGAACATCTGCGGATCGCCCTCGATCAGGCCGAGCTCGACCGCCTTGTCCATGTTGCGCTGGTCCGCCGAGGCGAACACGTCGGCGGGGGCCCCACCGGAGATCTGGTCGACCAAGCCGGAGGATCCGTCGAAGGAGTAGCTGGCCTGGATCCCTGCCTGGTCAGAGATCTCGGGGAATGCGTCCTGGAGCGATGCGGCAGCAAAGACCGTCACCGGATCGGCGCCGGGGGCCTGCGGATCGGCATCGTCGCCGGTCTGGCTGCAGCCGGCCACCATCAGGACGGTCAGCAGGGCGACGGCAAGGCGTTTCATGGGCGTACTCCTTCGATCGTGACGTTCGTGGCCTTGATGACGGCGGTGGCGACGCTGCCGACCTCGAGTCCGAGCTCGCGTACGGCTTCGGTCGAGATCAGCGAGACAATCCGGTACGGGCCACACTGCATCTCGACCTGACTCATCACCGTGTCGGAGGTGACCCTGCTGACCAGACCGGTGAGCTGGTTGCGGGCCGAACGGATCCCGGCGCCGCTGTCGAGGTCGGCGAGGTCACGTTCGGCGGCCAGTTCCTGGGCCAGGGTGACCACGTCCACCCCGGAGACCACGTGACGTCCTGACTCGTCCTGCTCCGTGGTGAGGCGCCCGGCCTCGATCCAGCGTCGGACGGTGTCATCACTGACACCCAGCAGCCGAGCCGCCAAAGAAATCCTCAGATGCGACATGAGTCGATCCTGTCGCCCGCAGGCGCGGAAGTATTCACCTCTGTCGCGGGCCGGGGCACCTGCTCACAGCTCCACGGTCGGGTCCTAGGATGAGCCATGGCCTACTCCGCCTCAGTGATCACCTGTTCCGACCGTGCCGCCGCGGATGTCTACGAGGATCGTTCCGGGCCGGTGCTGCGCGACGGCCTGACCGAGCTCGGCTTCCAGGTCGCCGAGGCCGTGATCGTCCCCGACGAGGTCACCGCAATCGGTGCAGCCATCACTGACGCGATCGCGGCGGGTGCCCGGGTCGTCGTGACCACCGGCGGCACCGGGATCGCCCCCCGCGACGTCACCGTCGAAGCGACCCGGCCGCTGCTGTCGGCGGAGTTGCCCGGGTTGATGGAGGAGGTCCGCCGCCGAG
>DVLP01000095.1 GCA_018715445.1 Candidatus Avipropionibacterium avicola
GGTGCGACCTGTTCGTGGCCCCCTTCGTGATCGGCTCGGACGGCAATGCCGACGGCCTGCCGACCGTGCTGCTCGAAGCGATGGCCTCCGGCCTGCCGTGTGTGGCCGGCGATGTGACCGCGGTCGGCGAGGTGGTCGATGAGCGGACCGGGTGGTTGGTGCCGTCCGACGATGTCGCTGCCCTGGTCGAGGCGCTGCGTGAGGCCGTCACCTCACCGGCCGAGCGGCGCCGGCGCGCGATCGCCGCCCACGCGCGGATCACCACCGAGTACGACGCCGCCCGTCAGGCAGCAGCCCTGCGGCGCCTCGTCGCTCGGGAACTGGACAAGGAGCAGCGCCACAGCAAGGAGCGGGCAGCATGAGGATCGCGTATCTGTTGGTCGACCCCGGGATCGGTCTGTACGGGACCAAGGGGGCCTCGGTCCACGTCCAGGAGGTCATCCGCGGGATGCGGGCGGCCGGTCACCGGGTGACCGTGTTCTGCACCCGGCTCGACTCCGCGGTGCCCGATGACCTTGCTGACCTTCGGGTCGTGCACCTGCCGGTGGCCAAGCGGCTGCCGGTCGCGGATCGGGAGGCGATGATCGCGGCAGCTGGGTCTGCTCTGGCGGCGGTGGCCGCCGATGCCGAGTTCGACCTGGTCTACGAGCGGTACTCGCTGTTCAGCTCGGCCGGCGCCGAGCTGGCCGATCAGCTGGAGGTGCCGTTGGTGGTGGAGGTCAACGCCCCCCTGGTCGCCGAGCAACGTGAGCATCGTGAGCTGGTCGACGAGACCGCCGCCTGGGAGGCGACGAGCCGTACCTTCGGTCGTGCCGACCGGATCGGCTGCGTCAGCCGGCCGGTGGCCGACTGGGTGTGCGAGGTCGCGCCGGAGGCGGTGTCGGTGACCGAGGTGGTCCCCAACGGGGTCAACACCGAACGGATCCGGGTCGCCGACCTCGAATCCCGTCAGGACGCATCGACCGTGACGGTCGGCTTCGTCGGGACCCTGAAGCCGTGGCACGGCACCGAGCGCCTGGTCCGGGCGGTCGCGCGGGTCGACACCCTGCTCGGGACGGACCGCCGGGTGTGCCTCGACGTGGTCGGGACCGGGCCGGAGCAGGAGTCCCTGGTCCGGCTGGCCGAGGAGCTCGGGATCGCCGACCGGGTCCGGTTCCGCGGTGCGGTCGCCCCGAGCGAGGTGCCCGACATCCTCGCCACCATGGACATTGCGGTGGCCCCGTACCCGTACGGGGACCACTACTTCTCCCCGCTCAAGGTGTATGAGTACCTGGCTGCGGGGTTGCCCGTGGTCGCCTCGGCGATCGGGGAGATCCCGACCCTGCTCGACGACGGCAGGCTCGGGGTGCTGGTCACCCCGGGTGAGGTGGACGAGCTCGCGACGGCACTGGCGGAGCTGGCCCGCGACGGTCGACGCCGGGTCGAGCTGGGCACGGCGGCGCGGGCATCGGCGGTCGCCGAGCACGACTGGCGGATCCGGTGCCGTGACCTGCTCGCGCCGGTCCCGGAGAGGATCCGATGACTGGTGTCGCCCCGCAGGATCCCAGTCCCCTGAAGGATCCCAGCTTCCACAAGGATCCCAGCCCCAAGGATCCCAGTCCACTGCGCCGTACGGTGCAGGTGCTGCGTCCCCATCTGCGTCGCCACCGTGCGCTCGCCGTGTGGGGACTGTTGGCGCTGCTGGCCGACGTCGTGTTCCGCGTCCTGGAGCCGTGGCCGATCAAGTTCGCCGTCGATGCGGTCTCACAGGCCCTGGGGGCCGAGCTGGCGGACCGCTCGGGCCTCGGAGGCAAGGTCGTGCCGGTCCTGGTGGCGGCGGCCGGCGCACTGATCGTGATCGTCATCGGCCGGGCGGTCACCAACTATGCCTCGACGATCTGCTTCGCCTTGGTCGGGGCACGGGTCTCGACCGAGCTGCGGTCGCGCGTCTTCGCCCACATCCAGCGGCTGTCGCTGCGCTACCACTCGCGGTCGTCGGTTGGTGACCTGTCGCAGCGACTGGTGGGCGACATCGGACGGCTTCAGGAAGTGGCGGTGACTGCGGGACTCCCGCTGATCGGCAATGTCGTCACCCTGGGTGCGCTCGCAGTGGTGATGGTCGTGCTGAACCCGGTGTTGGGCGTGATCGTGGTGCTGACCGCTGTCGCCTACCTGCTGCTGTCGCGGATGTCGGGCCCGAAGATCACCCATGCCTCGCGCAACACCCGCAAGGGGGAGGGCCAGCTCGTCGGCTCGGCGGCCGAGGCCCTGGCCGCGATCCGGGTCGTGCAGACCTACGCCCTTGAGGACTCGGCGGCACGGGCCTTCACTGACGGCAATGCGCGAGCGATGAAGGCCGGCGTCAAGGCTCGCCGACTGGCAGCCCGACTGGAGCGGTCGACCGATGTGCTGGTCGGGATCGGGCAGGCGGCGGTCATCGTCGCCGGTGGGTTGATGGTGGTCCGGGGGCAGCTGACCCCCGGTGACCTGGTGCTGTTCGTGATGTATCTCAAGATCGCGATGAAGCCGTTGCGGGACCTGGCGAAGTACACCGGGCGGATCGCCCGGGCCAGCGCGTCGGGGGAGCGCATCGCCGACCTGATGGAGGTCGAGCCCGAGATCCGCGACGTCCCCGGCGCCCTTGAGCTGGGTCGGGTCGGCGGCGCGATCACACTGCATCGGGTGATGGCCCGTGACGGTCACGGCCGCCCGTTGTTCAACGGCGTGGACCTCCACATCCCTGCCGGACAACGGATCGGGCTGTTGGGACCGTCGGGATCGGGCAAGACCACCCTGGTGAACTACCTGCTCCGGTTGGACGAGCCGGAGTCAGGTCACGTGATGGTCGACGGCCACGGCGTGCAGTACGTCAGCCTGGAGAGCCTGCGGCGCCAGTTCGGGGTGGTGCTGCAGGAGTCGGTGCTGTTTGCCGCGACCGTCCGGGAGAACATCCGCTACGGCCACGACGGGGCCAGCGACGAGCAGGTCGTCCAGGCAGCACAGTTGGCCGGCGCCCACGACTTCGTCACGGCCCTGCCCGAGGGCTACGACACGGTGCTGGGTGCCCGGGGCGACACGCTGTCGGGCGGACAACGCCAGCGGATCGCAATCGCCCGGGCCATGGTGCGCAACGCCCCGATCGTGGTGCTGGACGAGCCGACGACCGGCCTGGACCCGGCCACCCGCGCAGAGGTCACCGCAGCGTTGGAGTGGGTGAGTCGAGGCCGGACGACGGTGGCGATCACCCACGACGTGGCCACCCTGGCGGGACTGGATCGCGTCGTCTGGCTGGAGGACGGCCGGATCGTGGAGGACGGTGCACCCCAGGTGCTGGCCCACGATCCGCGCAGTCGCTTCGCCCAGTGGCTGGCGACCCAACGTGATGCAGGACTGGTGCGGCAATGACGGGCAGCACCGGGATGACAGGACAGGCAGCAATGACAGGTCAGGCGGCGATGTCAGGCCTGGCGGCCATGTCGGGACAGATGGGTGGTGCGGCCATGGCGCCGAGGTGGCTCGACGGTGACGTCGAGCGCTGGATCGACCTGCCGTCGGCGGCCGTGCTGGGCCGTGCGGACTGGCTGGGGGATCTGGTCGGTCGCCCGGTCGAACCCCTGCGGATGCGGGTGAAGCCCGGCCTGAGCATGGTCGTCGGGTGGCGCGACCCCGACCGTGCACGTGGGCTGGACGCGTTCGGATGGGCCGCGGTGATGGCCGACCCGGAGAAGGTCGCCGCCGTACGACGTCGGGCCCGCCATGTGGGGGCGCGACTGACGGTGGACGAACCGGTGGGCCGCGGCCGTGCCAGCGCGGTGTTGCTCGCCGGGGGGATCGGCTCCGATCCGGGGATTGCCCGTGAGCTCGCCCATGCCCGCCGACGACTGCCCTCGACCGCGGTCGCGCAGGTGCTGGCGTACAACCCCGGCAAACGGGTGGTGGCTGCGGTCGAGGTCGGACCGGCCCGTCGGGTGGTGCGCGTCGGCGCCGAGCGCCAACATCATCTGGTCGCCGCGGTGAATCGCTGGCGGGCCCACGGAGCCCCGGTGCTGCCGGTCCGGGCGTTGGGCCGGCGCGGCACCGCCGTCGAGTCGCCCTGGTGGGGAGAGGGCGACCTGGGCCGGATCGGTGGCGCCGAGCAGGCCCGCGCGGTCGGACAGGTGATCGCCGAGGTGCATCGTGCCTCCGCCGTCCGCGGTGGGGCATCACAGCTCGCGCCGGTCGAGATCGATGACCTGGCTGCCGTGCTGCCCGAGCAGCGTGATCGGATCACCGCCCTGGCTGCCCTGATCGAGCAGCGGGTGGCGGAGGCTGAGGCGTACGGGTCGATGGCCGGCCGGGCCCACACCGGACTGGTCCACGGCGACCTCTCCCCGGACCAGGTGCTGGTCGACGAGCATGGCGCGATCCGCCTGATCGACCTGGACCGCGCCACGACAGGTCCGGGGGGCACCGACGTCGGCTCCTGGCTGGCCTCGGGTGAGGAGGTCGGCCGTACCGACCTGACCCAGGGATTTCTGGCCGGGTGGGCAGACGTCGGTGCCGAGGTGGCCGTGGACGTCGACCTCTGGCGGGCCCGCGCCGTGCTGGCCCGGGTCGGCGAACCATTCCGCCAACTGCGACCGGACTGGCGTGCCCAGGTGGTCGCAGGTCTGGATCGGGTCGAGTCGCTGCTGGTGCACGGGGGTGACCGATGAACGGGTTGGTGCCGGACGAGCTGGTGGTCGAGGTGCAGTCGTACCGCGTGCGGCGGGCCTGGCAGGGTCTGGTCGAGGTCATCGACCGGGACGGTCGGATCCGTGGCGGGCGTTGCACACCGGGCGGCACCGTCGAGATGTTCGACGTCGGGACCGACCCGGATCTTCCTGCGCTGGCAGGGATCGACGGCGTCGTGGTGTCCCACCGTCCAGGCCGCCGTGCGGTCGTCCGGACCGACGACCGGCGCTGGGTGAAGGTGGTCCGGCCGAAGAAGGAGCGCCGGATCCTGGAGGGGATCACGCGTGCCGAGGCCTTCGCTGGATCGTTCCGGATGCCGGCGGTCGTCTCCTCGGGCCCGGGCTTCGTCGTCTTCGAGCACCTGGCCGGACGATCCCTGGGGGAGGGCGCCGGGTGGACGCCCGCCGAGTGGGACCGGGCTTGGTCCGAGGTGATGACCGCCTGGGCGGCGGCCGGCGGGGGCCGGTCGGGGACGGATGCGCAGGAGTCGGTCCATGACGCTGCTGCCGAGGTCGCCGTACTGGAACGGTGGCGCGGCCAAGTCGCCGACGCGGCGCTGCCGGACGGGTACGACGTTCTGATGCAGGACGTGGAGCAGGAACTGCTGACGGGGACGCCGGCGCCGCTGCGGGTGGCGCATCGTGACCTGCATGACAAACAACTCGTGTGGGACCGTGACCGGGGCCCCGGCCTGCTCGACGTCGACACCGCAACCGTGGCCGAGGCCGCCCTCGACCTGGGCAACCTCCGCGCCCATGCCCGGTGGCGCCGGGTGCAGGGCGCCTGGAGCGAAGCACAGACCGACACCGTCGTACGGCGGATCGACGAGGCTGCTGCCCGGGTCGACTGTTCACCGCAACGGCTCGACACCTACGAACGAGCCACCCTGCTGCGTCTGGTCTGCGTCCACCTGCACCGGCCGGCGGATCGCCACCTGGTCGGAGCCCTGGTGGCTCAGGTGGCTGCGACTACCACCTCCGCCGCCGCGGCCTCGTACCCGGTTGACCGCAGGTAATTCGCGGGCCGGGCCCGGGCCGGCGGTGATGGGTGGGAGGACCGCAAGCCTTCTGGTGGGTCGGCCCAGGGCCGCGTGGGATTGCAGGCCGCCGGTGCTGGGCGGACCCGCACCGGGGAGTGCGGGCCTCGCCGTTGCTGTGCGGACCTCCGTCCACGGAGCTCGTCGAGGGGCCTGCACCGGTTTACCGCAGGTAATTCGCTGGCGGGGCCCGGGCTGGACGATGACGGGTGGGAGGACCGCAAGCCTTCCGGTGGGTCAGCCCGTGCCCGGAGCCCGTGCCTGGAGCCCGGGACCCGCGCTCGAGCTCGGGTGTCAGCCGGAGCGGGGGAGGACGGTCACGGCGGAGACCACGAGGTACAGCGAGCTGCCGAGGACGATCGCGGTCAGATCCGGAGCCGCAGACCAGACCAGACCGAACGGGGCCGGACCGGGCAGGCCCAGCATCGCCCCGACGCCGAGGAAGGTGCCGACCGTCAGGGCCGCGGCCAGCGCGAGCCGGGGCACCGTGCTGGCAAGCAGTCTCCGAGCAGGACCACGTGAGCGGAGCCTGCGCCACCGGGTGAGATCGGCCGCGATCAGCCCGAGCGTCAGAGCCGCCACGGCCACCATCCACAGCGCCACCGACCGGTAGTCGCCGTCATCCACCTCGGCCCGATCGCCGACCAGGGCGGCCATCCCCGCCAGGAAGGGCGCATCACCGGCGAACAAGTGACCGTGGTGCTGGGTGATGACGATCAGACCGTCACGGCTCGTGGGCACGATCCCCACATCGGCCTGGACATTGGACAGTTCACCCTCGTGCCAGACGGATCCGTCGGGACTGACCCGGATGCCCAGGCCGTAGGTCGTGCCGTAGTACGGATCGGGCGCCACCTCCGCAGGGGGAGTCAGCATCGCCGTCCGCGTCCGCTCGGACAGGAAGGTCGCGCCACGGCCCTCGTCGGAGGCGACGGCGTCGAACAGGACGGCCAGGTCACTCGCCGTGGAGACCAGATAGCCGTCGGCCACAGCACCCGGGAAGTGCGGCACCCGGTAGGGCAGGTGGGCCCCGAACAGCGGGATCTCTCCGCGGTCCAGATCGACCTCACCGGGCACCGTGGCCGGGTCGGCGGTCGTCCCCGTCAACCCCAACGGCTCAACCACCTCGGTGCGTAACACGTCGCCGTAGCTCATACCGGTCGCCGCCTCGATCACCAGGTGCAGCAGCGCGAAGTTCTTGTTGCTGTAGTGAAAGGTCGTCCCGGGATCGCTGTCCAGGCTGACCTCGGCGAGCTGGCGGACCCGGTCCACCACCGTGGTCTCCGGCTCGGTCAGGTCCACCTGCCCGGCCCAGGTCGGCAGGCCGCTGGTCTGGTTCAGCAGGTGCCGGACCGTGATCTCGTCCTGACGTCCGTCAGCGGTACGGAACCAGGGGACCAACTCGACCACAGGGGTGTCCAGATCCAACTGGCCACGGTCGACCAGCCGGACCGCCATCGTTGCCGTGATCACCTTGCTGATCGACCCGATCCGCATCGGGGCGTCAGCCTCTGCGGAGTCCGCTGCGACCTGGCCCTCGTGGAACTGGACGACCACTGAGGTCGGATTTCCCTGCGCCTGCAGGGATGCCTGCGTCACCCCCACTGCGCGATCACCGGGCGTGCCCTGGTCGGGGACCGCTCCTGGATGCGTGTTCACCATCACCAGGACGACTCCGGTCACCATCAGGACGGCCGACACCACCACGGCCAGCAGGGCGCGTCGCCGCCACGTCCACCCACTCATCGGACCATCCGATCGCGATCCGTGGCGTCGGCATCGGACTGCCTCGATCGCGCCACGATCCACTTCAGGAAGGACAGCGTCGCGTTCGCCAGGGCATCCGAGCGCACGGAGTGGAAGTAGTCGAAGGTGTGCTGGGCGCCGGGCAGCTCGACCTGGACGACCGGCGAGCGGGAGATCCGCCGCATCTCGTCCACCCCGGGCCGCACCCAGTCGATCGGTACGGAGGTGTCATGGGTGCCGTGCACGACCATGATCGGCGGGGTATCGGCGCGCAGGTGGGCCAGCGGCGTGCTCTGCGGTGCCGGCGTCGTACGACCGTAGTAGCCGTAGAGCGCGACGACTCCGGCCAGGCTGGTGTCGGAGCCCTCGAAGCCCGGCTGGTGTCGCGGCTGGTCGAAGGTCAACGCCGAGAACAGGGCCAGGTACGCGCCGGCCGAGTCGCCACCGGCGACCACCATCGACGGATCCACACCGTGCTCGACGGCATGCTCACGGGCCCACGCGATGGCCCGTTTCGCGTCGACGACGTAGTCGGGGAACTCGGCCTTCGGCTGCAGCCGATAGTTCGCCGACACACACACCCAGCCGTTGCGGGCCAGGTGATGCAGCAAGGGCAGCGACTGGGTGTCCTTGCGGCCGATCCGGAAGTGTCTGCCGTGGAAGTGCACGAACATCCCGACTGGCGTCGAGTCCCGGCCGACGTACACGTCGAGACGGTTCCGTCGCCCGTACGGGCCGTAGCTCACGTTGCGCACATGGCGTACCGAACGGTGGCGTCGCGGCACCGGGAGGAGCGCGCGCCACCGCGACACCGGGGCCACCGTGACCTCGTCGCCCAGCTCCGAGCGCAGGGCGTCGGTGAAGACCTGAGGCGCCGTCCGGGCCCGCACCCACAGCCACAGCAGCGTGATCGCGGTCATCATGCCCACCGTGACCATGGCCGCGTCCTCGGTGCTGCGCCACCCCAGATCGCCCTGGGCCAACGCCAACCCGAAGGAGGCGACCAGCCATCCGATCCCCACCTGGGGCAGCTCGTTGACGATCCAGCTGATCTGGTGGGCCGCTTCGCCGAGCCAGCGTGGGCGCCCGGGGGCGATGAGGGCAGTCATCGCGGTCATCAGGAGCAGTCCTGTGGAGATCCACAGTCCGATCACGATCGATGGTCCTTCCAGTCGGGGAGCGCACCCACACAGGGCGCGAGCGTCCACGGTGGCGCAACCACGAGCCACAGACATCGGCCACCTGGCGGAGATAGTCTGACCGGATGTCCGGACCGGTCGGCAGCCCCGCCCTCCACGGTCGCGGCCCAGAGCTGGAGCTGCTGTCCGCGACGGTGACGGCTGCTCGGACCGGTGGCCTGCAGGGCCTGCTCCTGGAAGGGGAGGCCGGGATCGGCAAGTCCCGACTGCTCACGGCTGCCGGCGACCTTGCCCGGACCGGCGATGTCATCACCATCGACCTCCACTGCCGCGAGCGCGATCATGCGCGGCCGTTCGGCCCGATCCGTGATGCACTCACAGGCTCGCCCGACGGTGATCGGATCAACGCCCTGCTGGCCGGGCCGAGCGAGGATCCCGGACTGGCCTTCCGGATCGTCGACCTCGTCGTCGAGGCCCTCGCGTCCCGGTCGGTCGAGCACCCGCTGCTGCTCACCGTCGACGACCTCCAGTGGGCCGACCCCGCCACCGTGATGGCGCTCGGCGCCGTCGTCGACCGGTTGGCCGACCGTCCGATCGCCGTGGTCGTCGCCACCCGCCCCGGCATCCGCGCCGCTGCCGACCTCGGTCTGGGCACCACCCACGTCGTCGGCGGACTGGATGACGAGGCCGTACGCGATCTGGTCGCCTCCACCAGCGGTCCCGAACCGTCGCCCGAGCTGCTGGCCACCGTGCGAAGGGCCGGGGGCAACCCGCTGCACCTCACCGAGCTGGTGTCCGCCGTGGGTGACGATCCGTCGTTGGCCGATGACCCCGACGCCACCCTGCCGGTACGGCTTCGCCAGGTCATCCTGCGCCAGCTCCGGCTGGGACCCCACA
>DVLP01000096.1 GCA_018715445.1 Candidatus Avipropionibacterium avicola
GCCGGCGCCATGTGGGCGGAGTCGAGACCGGGGCCCACCTCGTCTACGCTGACGGGGTGGACCTTGCCGACGTGAACGACGACCTCACCCGTGTCCTGCACACCCAGGAGGCGATCGACGAGCGACTCGCCGAGATCGCCGCGGAGATCGACCGGGACTATCGGGACAAGGACCTGTTGCTGGTCGGCGTCCTCACCGGGGCGGTGATGGTGATGGCCGATCTGTCCCGCGCGCTCACCTCGCACTGCCAGATGGACTGGATGGCGATCTCCTCCTACGGCACCGGCACCAAGTCCTCCGGGGTGGTCCGCATCCTCAAGGACCTCAACACCGACATCGCCGGGCGTGACGTGCTCGTCGT
This sequence comes from Candidatus Avipropionibacterium avicola, assembly GCA_018715445.1. GTDB lineage: Bacteria > Actinomycetota > Actinomycetes > Propionibacteriales > Propionibacteriaceae > Avipropionibacterium > Avipropionibacterium avicola. The sequence continues at coordinate 362 of DVLP01000096.1, forward strand.
CGAGGACATCATCGACACCGGCCTCACGCTGAGCTACCTGCTGTCGAACCTGGAGTCCCGCGGCCCGGCGAGCCTGGAGATCATGACGATGTTCCGCAAGCCGGAGGCCCTGGAGAACCGGGTCGACGTGCGTTATGTGGGCTTCGACATCCCCAACGAGTTCGTTGTCGGGTACGGCCTCGACTACAGCGAGCGCTACCGCAACCTCAAGGGCCTGGCCACCCTTGCCCCCCACGTCTATTCGTGAGCCCGAAGTACGATTCCGCCCATGAGTCGCTTGCATGGTGTGTCGCCAGGGCGCACCGCGGCTGTGATCCCAGGTAGGCCATGAACCTCAAACGCATCTTCCGCGGTCCCGTGCTGTGGATCCTGATCGCGCTCCTCGCCATCTGGCTCCTCTTCGAGTTCACCCGCGGCCAGGACGGCTTCCGCGAGGTGCCGACCTCCGAAGCGGTCCAGATCATCAACGGCGACGCCCAGCTCAAGGAGGTCCGCCTGATCGATCAGGAGCAGACCATCCAGATCGAGCTGGCCGATGAGGACAACACCAAGGTCAAGGCCACCTGGGTCGGCGGCCAGTCGCAGGCCCTGATCGAGCGGATCGACCAGCGGGTCGCCGACGGCACCCTCGAGAAGTGGTACGGCGAGAACCCGCAACCCAGCATGATCGGCAGCTTCCTGCTGACCCTGTTGCCGTTGCTGATCTTCGGACTGCTGTTCTTCTTCCTGCTGACCTCCATGCAGGGTGGCGGGTCGCGGGTGATGCAGTTCGGCAAGTCGAAGGCCAAGGTCGCCAACAAGGACACCCCCAAGGCCACCTTCCACGACGTCGCCGGATGTGACGAGGCGCTCGAGGAGCTCGAGGAGATCAAGGAGTTCCTCGCCGAGCCCGCCAAGTTCCAGGCGGTCGGCGCCAAGATCCCCAAGGGCGTGCTGTTGTACGGCCCACCCGGCACCGGCAAGACCTTGCTGGCCCGTGCGGTCGCCGGTGAGGCCGGGGTGCCGTTCTACTCCATCTCGGGCTCGGACTTCGTCGAGATGTTCGTCGGCGTCGGCGCCTCCCGCGTCCGCGACCTGTTCGACCAGGCCAAGGAGAACGCCCCCGCGATCGTGTTCATCGACGAGATCGACGCGGTCGGTCGCCACCGTGGCGCTGGCATGGGTGGCGGTCACGACGAGCGGGAGCAGACCCTGAACCAGCTGCTCGTCGAGATGGACGGCTTCGACGTCCGCGGCGGGGTCATCCTGATCGCGGCCACCAACCGTCCCGACGTGCTCGACCCGGCGCTGCTGCGCCCCGGGCGCTTCGATCGGCAGATCTCGGTGGAGGCCCCCGACCTGATCGGGCGCCACGCCATCCTCAAGATCCATGCCCAGGGCAAGCCGGTCGCCGGTGATGTCGACCTGTTGGCCGTGGCCCGCCGTACGCCCGGGTTCACCGGCGCCGACCTGGCCAATGTGCTCAACGAGGCCGCGCTGCTGACGGCCCGGGAGAACGCCCGCCAGATCACCAACGGCTATCTCGACGAGGCCATCGACCGCGTGATCGCCGGACCCCAGAAGCGCACTCGGGTCCTCAACGAGCGCGAGAAGCTGATCACCGCCTACCACGAGGGCGGCCACGCCCTGGTCGCGGCGGCCCTGCCGACCACCGACCCGGTGACCAAGGTGACGATTCTGCCGCGCGGCAAGGCCCTGGGCTACACGATGGTGATGCCCGAACAGGACCGCTACTCCAACTCGCGCAACGAGTTGCTGGACCAGCTGGCCTACATGATGGGCGGCCGGGCCGCCGAGGAACTGATCTTCCACGACCCGACGACCGGGGCCGGCAACGACATCGAGAAGGCCACCAAGCTCGCCCGCGCCATGGTCACCGACTACGGCATGACCGAGACCGTCGGCGCCGTGAAGTTGGGTTCGGGTGACTCCGAGCCGTTCATGGGCCGTGACTTCGGCAGCCAGCGCGACTACTCCGAACGGCTGGCCGCGACGGTCGACGACGAGACCTCGAAGTTGATCAACAACGCCCACCAGGAGGCGTTCGACATCCTCAGCGAGAACCGCGACGTCCTGGACGACCTGGTCCGGGCGCTGTTCGAGCGCGAGACCCTGGACCGGGCCGAGGTGGCCGAGGTGTTCCAGGCCCTGCGGCGTCGGGACCGCCGCCCGGCGTGGACCGGGTCGCCCACCCGGGTGCCCTCGCAGATCCCGCCGGTCCGCCCGCCGAAGAACCAGGACGACGAGCCCACCCAGGCCCTGCCCGGTACGGGAGGTGGCGCGATCCCGGTCGGCCCGACCGACATCCCCGGTGGTCCCGCCGTGCCCGGCGTCCCCGGTGGCGACCTGGAGCCCCCGGTCGGTGGCCATCCCGGTGCACCAGGTGCCGGACAGCCGGGCGAACCGCCCGGTGGTGGCCATCCGGTCCCGCCGACCGAACCTCCGGCGGAGCAGCCCTGGCAGCGTCCTGACGACGACCTGCCGTGGCGTCGTGACGATCCCCAACGCTGAACGGCGGACCATGGACACCCCTGACCTTCCCGCGCAGCAGCCCGGTGTTGACCATCCCCGCATCGAGGCAGCGGTCCGCGAGATCCTGATCGCGGTCGGTGAGGACCCCGACCGCGAGGGCCTGCTCGAGACCCCGGCGCGTGTCGCCCGGGCGTACGCGGAGGCCCTGGCCGGCATGCGGCAGGACCCCGAGCAGATCCTGCAGACGGTCTTCGACATCGGTCACGAGGAACTCGTCCTGGTCTGCGACATCGAGGTCTGGTCGTACTGCGAGCACCACATGGTGCCGTTCTCGGGCGTGGCCCATGTCGGCTACATCCCGGGTCCGTCGGGACGGGTGACCGGGCTGAGCAAGCTGGCCCGCCTGGTCGACGTCTACGCCCGCCGGCTGCAGGTCCAGGAACGGCTGACCACCCAGGTGGCCGATGCCTTGGTGCAGCACCTCGAGCCCGCTGGGGTGATCGTGGTGATCGAGTGTGAGCACCTGTGCATGGCGATGCGGGGGGTGCGCAAGCCGGGCAGTCGTACCGTCACCTCGGCCGTACGGGGACAGCTGCGCAACACCGCGACCCGAGCCGAGGCGATGAGCCTGATCACCCAGCGCCAGGGCGTACGACACGGATGAGTGACCCACGGGTGAGTGACCCACGGGCCCTGCCCCGCCCGGGCCGCACCGTGGTCGTGGGCGTGGTCAACGTGACCCCGGACAGCTTCTCCGACGGTGGCCGCTGGTACGAGCCGCAGGCCGCGATCGGGCACGGTCGCGACCTGGTCGCCCAGGGGGCGGACCTGATCGACGTCGGTGGCGAGTCGACCCGTCCGGGGGCGGACCGTCCCAGCCAGGACGAGGAACTGCGCCGGGTACTGCCCGTGGTGGAGTCGTTGGCGCCGTTGGGGGTCGGGATCAGCGTCGACACGATGCGTCCGGAGGTGGCCCGGCAGGCGGTGGCGTGCGGGGCGACCCTGATCAACGACGTCTCCGGCGGGATGGCCGATCCGCAGATGCTCACGACGGTGGCCGAGCTGGGGGTGCCGTACCTGCTGATGCACTGGCGCGGGCACTCGCTCGACATGCAGTCGCGGGCGGTCTACCACGATGTCGTCACCGAGGTGCGCGACGAGCTGGCCCGTCAGGTGGAGGTGGCCCTGGCCGCCGGCATCGCCGAACAGCGGCTGGTGCTGGACCCGGGGTTGGGCTTCGCCAAGACCGCCGAGCACAACTGGGCCTTGCTGCGCCGGGCCGACTTCCTCGACCCGCTGGGCCTGCCGGTGCTGTGGGGGGTCTCCCGCAAGGCCTTCCTGGGGCGGCTGCTGGCCAACGGTGAGCAACTGCGTCCCGCAGTCGAGCGTGATGACGCGACGGTGGCGGTGACCACGGCGCTGGCCCTGGCCGGGGCGTGGGGGGTACGGACCCACACCGTACGAGCCCATCGCGACGCGATCGCGGTGGCCGAGCAGCTACGGCACCGCTGAGGCGTGGGTCACTCCGCCGGGGACCGAGGGGTCCGCGGTGGAGCGGTGGGGTAGCCTCGCCTCAGATCGACGAGGAAAGGGCGGCTCAGGTGGAGCGACAGCTGGACCGGGTGACACTCACCGGCCTGCGGGCCCACGGGTATCACGGTGTCCTCGAGTCCGAGCGCCGCGACGGCCAGGAATTCGTGGTCGATGTTGCCTGTGAACTCGACGTGTCCACTGCTGGGCGCACCGATGACCTTTCCGACACCGTCGACTATGCAGCATTGGCGACCGCGGTGAACTCCGATATCGTGGGGGACCCCGTGCAATTGATCGAGACCCTCGCCGAGAGGGTCGCCCAGACCTGTCTGGCCCACCCACCCGTGGTGGCCGTGGAGGTCACCGTTCACAAGCCGACGGCACCGATCCCCGTCCCATTCGACGACGTGACCGTCACTGTGAGAAGGAGTGCTTCCCGATGAGCAGCCCGAACCCCCACGCGTTCGACACCGACACCCTCAGTGGCATGAAACCGCTGCGCAAAGCGGTGTACGCGATCGGGTCCAACCTGGGTGATCGCCTCTCCAACCTGCAGGGCGCGGTCGACGGCATCCGCGACACCCCCGATGTGATCGTGGTCGACATCTCCTCGGTGTACGAGACCAAGGCGGTCGGCGGTCCCGAGGACTCCCCGGACTTCCTGAACATGGTGATCGTGGCCGAGACCACCCTCGAGCCCCGCACGCTGCTGGAGCGGGCGATGGCAATCGAGGACGCCTACGGCCGGGTGCGCGAGGAGCGGCACGGTCCCCGTACCCTCGACGTCGACCTGATCGTGGTCGGCGATGCGGTCGTCAACGAGCCCGACCTGACCCTGCCGCACCCCTTCGCCCATGACCGTGGCTTCGTCCTGGTGCCGTGGGCCGAGGTCGACTCCCGCGGCGAGATCCCGGGCTGGGGCAATGTGTTGGAGCGTGCCCGCCAGGTCGACCTCGCCGGTGTCGTACGGCGCAACGACCTCAGCGTGGAGTGACCGACCCGGAGGGCGCCACGCCCTCGGAGCCAGAACCGGAGCTGACCGGTCGGATCAGCATCACGCCGTGGTGGCACATCGGGGTCGCCGCCGTGGCAGGGGCCCTGGTGGGTCGGATCGTCGTGTTGGTGGTGACCTCGCTGACCGGGGCGGCGCCGAGCCTGCCGTGGACGCTGGTCCTGCTGTTGTGGTTGTTGGTGCTGACGGTGGCCGAGCTGGCCCGCAGCACACGTCGTCGGGTCCATGTCGAGCGGCGCTGGGTGGCCGCCCATCGGGGGATCAGGCTGCTGGCGATCGGCAAGGCTGCCGCCCTGACCGGCGGATTCGTGGCCGGGGCGCTGGTGGCCTTCGGGCTCGGTTTCGTCGATCGACTGCACATCCCGGCCCTCGCCTGGCGCGCGGGTCTGGCCGGGCTCGGGGCAGTGGCCGGGGTCCTGGTCGCGGTCGCCGGTCGCGCCCTGCAGCGGGCCTGCCACGTGCCCGAGGACGATCCGCCGGCACCGGCGGCCCGCTGAGCGTCGCGCTGAGGATTCGCGGTGGGGCGCAGGAAATCTCGGGGCGCGCCCGTCGAGGTCGGAGGTGGAACGGGTCGCGGTCCTTAGGATGACCAGCGTGAGTACTCGTAATCTGGCTCGACCCGTGGCCCCGGCCACCCTTCCCTGGCGTCGCGTCACCCTGTACGTCCTGATCGCCTGTGGCGCCGTGGCTCTGGCCGCGGTCGCCGGGCCGGAATGGGTCGTACGGGTCGGGGCGATCGTCGCCATCGCCACCGGTGTGGTGGCTGCCGTCCTGGCGACCCGCGCCTTCCGTGCCCTCGACCATGACCATCGCCGTGCGCGCGGTCGGGAAGTCGTGGAAATGGAGCGCTCCCATGGCGATCGGCTGCGGCAACATCGCCGCGATGATGCCGAAGTCGCTTCCACCATCCGTGAACACCTGCGCCGTCAGGGAGCCGAGAACGAGCACCTGCGTGATCGTCTCGGTGAGGCCCATGAGGTCATCGGTCAACAACAGCAGAGCCTGACGGCACTTGATGCCGAGCGCACCGAGTTGCAGCGCGAACTCCGGGCCAAGGACGACACGATCACTGACCTGCGCACCACGGTGGAGAGCCAGGAAGTCGAATTGTCGGCATTGCTCGGTGATGTGGATGCGGCCGAGATCTACACCATGCCCCGTCGGGTCCGATCGGCCGAGCGAGCCGTCGCTCCCGATCCCAGTGAGCCGGTGGATCTGGCCACGGCACAGACCGCGGCCCAGGCCGTACCTCCGGTTGAGGAACTGCGTCAGCAGGCCTGATCAACGCATACCGACGACATCAATCCTGATTGGTCAATGAGAGGTCCAATCAGGATTGGGGTGGTTGGATTGGTGACGGGTTGTTATGCTTCCGTCATATTTCAATCGCCAGTCTGGCTGATCAGGAGATGGGACTGTGGCACAGAAGATTCAGGTCATCCTCGAGGACGACCTCGATGGTTCGAAGGGTGACGAGACCGTCCGATTCGGGCTGGATGGTGTCGATTACGAGATCGATCTGTCAAAGAAGAATGCCAAGGCGATTCGTGATGCTCTGGCCGCCTACATCGATGCGGGTCGCCGTGTACGGGCTGCCCGGACCCGTCGGGCCAGCAGCGGTCGCGGCCGCAACGAGGCCAAGACCATCCGTGACTGGGCTGCCGCCAACGGTTACGAGGTGAGCTCACGCGGGCGCGTCCCGGCCCACATCCGTGAGGCCTACGAAGCGGCCAACTGATACGTCGACGAGTGGCCGGCACTGCCCCCCGTGGCGGTGCCGGCCGCGTCATGTCCGACCCACCGTCCGCCGAGGGCGAACACCGGGAATCGTCGCAGGTCGGTGGGCGCTACTAGAATTGAGCCCGGTTCGCGCAGGGAGGGCGACGACCTCGACCTCCTCGTACGGGCCAACGGGGTCACCAGCTCGGTGATGTCCAGATGACCAGGAGTGGCGAAGCATGTTCGAGAGATTCACTGACCGGGCCCGCCGAGTGGTGGTGCTGGCGCAGGAGGAAGCCCGCCTGCTCAATCACAACTACATCGGGACCGAGCACATCCTGCTCGGCCTGATCCATGAGGGCGAGGGCGTTGCCGCCAAGGCGCTGGAGTCGATGGGGATCTCGCTGGAGGCCGTCCGGGAGAAGGTCGAGGAGATCATCGGCCAGGGCCAGCAGTCGCCCCAGGGACACATCCCCTTCACCCCGCGCGCCAAGCGCGTTCTGGAGCTCAGCCTGCGCGAAGCGCTGCAGCTCAACCATTCGTACATCGGCACCGAGCACATCCTGCTCGGCCTGATCCGTGAGGGTGAGGGTGTCGCCGCCCAGGTCCTGGTCAAGCTGGGTGCCGACCTGAACCGGGTGCGCAACCAGGTCCTGCAGCTGCTCAGCGGCTTCCAGGGCGGCAAGGAAGCGGCCACCGCGGGTGCGCCGGAGCAGGCCTCCGCGCCGAGCTCGTCGATGATTCTGGACCAGTTCGGGCGCAACCTGACCCAGGCGGCCAAGGAGAACCGACTCGACCCGGTGATCGGACGTGAGACCGAGATCGAGCGGGTCATGACGGTGTTGAGCCGCCGTACCAAGAACAACCCGGTGCTGATCGGTGAGCCCGGCGTCGGCAAG
>DVLP01000097.1 GCA_018715445.1 Candidatus Avipropionibacterium avicola
CATAGATATGTCGTAGGCTCGTGCCATGTCCAAGGTGCTCAGCTCCCTGCCTGTCGGTGAACGTGTCGGTATTGCCTTCTCCGGGGGTCTCGACACCTCCGTGGCGGTCGCGTGGATGCGCGAGAAGGGTGCGGTTCCCTGCACCTACACCGCTGATCTGGGTCAGTACGACGAGCCCGAGATCGACACCGTGCCGGATCGCGCGGGGGAGTACGGCGCCGAGGTGGCCCGTCTGGTCGACTGCAAGCAGGCCCTGGTCGAGGAGGGGCTGGTCGCCCTGCAGTGCGGCGCCTTCCACATCCGCAGTGGTGGCAAGACCTACTTCAACACCACACCCCTGGGGCGTGCGGTGACCGGCACCTTGCTGGTGCGCGCGATGAAGGACGACAACGTCGAGATCTGGGGCGACGGCTCCACCTACAAGGGCAACGACATCGAGCGGTTCTACCGCTACGGCCTGCTGGCCAACCCGAACCTGCGGATCTACAAGCCGTGGCTGGATGCCGACTTCGTCTCCGAGCTGGGTGGTCGCCAGGAGATGAGTGAGTGGCTCACGGCCCGCAACCTGCCGTACCGCGCCTCGGCCGAGAAGGCCTACTCGACCGACGCCAACATCTGGGGCGCGACCCACGAGGCGAAGTCGCTGGAGCAGCTGGACACCGGCGTCGAGATCGTCGAGCCGATCATGGGGGTGGCGGCCTGGCGCGACGACGTCCAGGTCGAGACCGAGGTCGTCAGCATCGCCTTCGACCAGGGGCGCCCGGTCGCCATCAACGGCGAGTCCTTCGCCTCCGCGGTGGACCTGGTGCTGCAGGCCAATGCGATCGGTGGGCGCCACGGGCTCGGCGTCAGCGACCAGATCGAGAACCGCATCATCGAGGCGAAGTCGCGCGGCATCTACGAGGCGCCGGGCATGGCCCTGCTCCACATCGGTTACGAGCGCTTGCTCAACGCGATCCACAACGAGGACACGATCGCCAACTACCACGCCGAGGGACGCAAGCTCGGACGCCTGATGTACGAGGGTCGCTGGCTCGACCCGCAGTCCCTGATGTTGCGCGAGTCCCTGGTCCGCTGGGTTGGCTCGGCCGTCACCGGCGAGGTCACCCTGAAGCTGCGTCGGGGCGACGACTACACCGTCCTCGACACCACGGGCCCGAACCTGTCGTACCACCCGGACCGGCTCTCCATGGAGCGGGTCGAGGACGCGGCGTTCGGTCCGACCGAGCGCATCGGCCAGCTGACCATGCGCAACCTGGACATCGCCGATTCCCGTACCAGGCTTGAACAGTACGCCGGCCAGGGCATCGTCGGCGGAGCGACCGCCGAGCTGGTCGGTGGCCTCGAGGCCGGTCAGGCCAAGGCCATCAGCAGCGGGGTCGGAGCCGACGACGACGCCGAGGCGCTGGACCGCGCCGCGATGGAGTCCGGCACCGACTGAGGTGCAGGTGGACGGTTGACACCGTCCAGCGCTGCCTGTTTGACTCGGGTCCCTGCAGACGTTTGCAGAAGCGGCGACGGGGCGCCGGATCCACTGGAGCAAGGAAGCGCCATGAAGCCCACCCGTCCCGTCCCCGGTCGACTGGCCCGCACGCGACTGGCCAGCGCAGTGTTCGCCATGATGATGGTGCTCGGCCTCACCGTGTCGGTCCCACCGGCGAGCGCTGTCAGTGATCCTGCCCTGGTCGATCTCGGCCCCGCGATGGAAGCCACCGACGTCGGTGCCATCGCCGCCGGCCCGGATCTGGAGGGCGGCGGACTGATCTATGTGACCACCTCAGGACATCCGACGACCTTCACGGTGCTGGATGCCGAGACCAATGAGGTGGTCTTCCAGCAGACGATGACCGGTGACGAGTACCTCACCGCGAAGGTGATCGACACCAAGGCCGGTCTCACCTACTTCTCCTACCGCTCGGCCCAGGCGACCCAGATCTGGGTGTACGACGTGCGGGAGAACACCGTCGAGCCGGTGGTGCAGACCTGCGCCAGCTGTGAGATCGACAAGCCGGTGTTCCGCGTGTTCGACGTCGCCGAGGACGGCACCCTCTACATGGGCGCCTACCCCGATGCCGCGGTCTACAGCTACGACCCCGAGACCAAGAAGGTCCGTGACTACGGATCGGTGTTCACCGAGGGCGAGTACGTGTGGGGTCTCACGCTGTCGGGGGACCAGCTCTTCGTCGGGACCGGCAACGGACCTGATCTCGGTCGACTCTTCCAGATCGACACCGCGTCAGGCGACATCCAGCAGGTGCCGTTCCCCGACGGTGCACTCACGCCCCGTGTCATCGGTGAGCTCCAGGCGGTCGGTGATGTGGTCATCGTGCCCCTCAGTGGCGACCCGAACCCGATCCGCTTCTACGACAAGGGCACCCAGGACTGGGTCTGCTCCGACCTGCAGGCCCCCGGTTTCCCCCAGCCGACCGATGCCTTCGACGAGGACCCGATCGACGGTGTCAGCTACTTCCGGTCCGAGGGCAGCATCTGGGAGCTGGACCTTGATGCCTGCAGCTATCGCGAGGTCGTCGATCTCGCCGCACACGACCTGGACGGGGTCGCCTTCACCGGTGTCAAGGCGATCCCGACCGGTGACGTGGACGATCCTGAGGTGTGGCGCCTGGTGATGTTCGCGCCGGACGGCCGCAGCGTCATCATCGATCCCGACACCGGGGAGCTGGAGCTGCGGGAGTCGAATGTGTTGCCGTCCACGGTGACCACCCACTCCCTCGGGCTCGGCCCCGAGGGCGAGCTCTACATCGGGGCGTACCTGAGCCCGTACGTGATGGGTCGGCTCGACCCCACGACTGACGAGGTCACCGTGCTCAGCGGCCCGGAGCAGTCCGACTCCGTCACCACGATCGGTGACCAGCTGATGGTGACCAGTTATCCGAACGCGGTCGTCCACCTCGCAGGCGCCGACGAGCCCTGGGACTGGGACACCAATCCCCGCAAGGTGATGGACGGGACGGCGGATGATCAGGACCGCATCTTCGAGGTGGTGGATGCCGACGGTCTCGCGGTCTTCGGCTCGATCCCCAAGTACGGGTTGCTCGGCGGAGGGATCACCGTGCTGGATCCGGTCAGCGAGGAGTACCAGACCTACACCGGTCTGATCGG
>DVLP01000098.1 GCA_018715445.1 Candidatus Avipropionibacterium avicola
ATGTTGATGACACCGCCGGGGACATCAGAGGTCGCCAGGGCCTCGGCGAAGGTGATCGACCCGCACGCCTCCGGTGTCACCACCACGCAGGAGTTCCCACCCGCGACCACGGGCGCCACGCAGGACACCAGGCCCAGCAGGGATCCCGGGGCCAGCACGCCGACCACCCCGGTCGGCTCGGGGGTCGAGTAGCAGAAGTACGGGCCGGACACGGCATTGGCGTGGCCGAGCACCGAGGCGAGCTTGTCGGTCCAGCCCGCGTAGTGCACCAACCGGTCGACGACCAGATCGACCTCGCTGCCGGCCTGCCGGGCTGTCAGGCCGTGGGTGCGTCGGACGACCTGGACGAACTCGGTGCGGCGTGACTCGACCATCTCGGCGATGCGATACAGCACCTGACCGCGGTTGTACGGCGTCGCGCCCGCCCACGTCCGGTGCCCCTTGCGGGCGGCGACCACCGCATCACGGAGGTCCTTGCGTGAAGCCAGGGCGGCATTGGCCATGAAGCTGCCTCCTGCATCGGTGACGGGCCGGGTGCGTCCGGACTCCGAACGCGGGAATGCCCCGCCCACGTACAACTTGTAGGTCTTGCGGACCTCGGTGCGTGCCATCTCAGTCCTCCTCGGCTTCGTCGGCCTCGAGGTAGGCCGCCATCCCGGTCCGGCCACCCTCGCGTCCGAAGCCGGACTCGCGGTAGCCGCCGAAGGGGGCGGTCGGGTCGAACCGGTTGAAGGTGTTGTCCCAGACGACGCCGGCCCGCAGTCCGGCCGCCATCGCCATCGCCTTCGACCCCTTGTCGGTCCAGATCCCGGCACTCAGCCCGTACGTGGTGTTGTTGGCCTTGGACAGGGCCTCGTCCGGGGTGCGGAAGGTCATCACGGTCAGCACCGGGCCGAAGATCTCCTCCCGGGCGATCCGCATCGTCGGGCTGGCGTTGCTGAGGATCGTCGGCGGCACGAACCAGCCCTGCTCCGGCAGCGGACAGGACGTGGTCCACAGCTCGGCGCCCTCGTCGCGGCCCGCCTCGACCAGGGCGGTGATCTTGGCGTACTGCTGCTCGGAGTTGATCGCCCCGACATCGGTGTTCTTGTCCATCGGGTCCCCGACCCGCAGGGTGTCGACCCGGGCCTTCAGTCGCTCCAGGAACTCCTCGGCGATCGACTCCTGCAGCAGCAGCCTCGATCCGGCACAGCAGACCTGCCCCTGGTTGAAGAAGATGCCGTTGACCACGCCCTCGACGGCCTGGTCGATCGCGGCATCCTCGAGCACGATGTTGGCACCCTTGCCGCCGAGCTCGAGGGTGAGCGGTCGACCGGTGCCGGCCAGCGCGGCCTGGATCGAGCGCCCCACCTCGGTCGACCCGGTGAAGGCGACCTTGTCCAGCCCGTCATGGGTGACCAGGGCGGCTCCGATGTCGCCGGCGCCCGGGACGATGTTGACCACGCCGGGCGGCAGCTCGGCCTCGGCCAGGATCTCTGCCAGTACGAGGATCGAGACCGAGGTGGTCTCGGCCGGCTTGATCACCACGGTGTTGCCGGCGGCCAGGGCCGGGGCGATCTTCCAGGCCGCCATCAGCAGCGGGAAGTTCCACGGGATGACCTGACCGGCGACCCCGAGCGGTTGCGGCGCCCGTCCGAGCCCCAGGTGCTGCAACTTGTCGGCCCACCCCGCATGGTGGAAGAAGTGCTGAGCAGCGGTCGGGACGTCGAAGTCGCGGGTCTCGATGATCGGCTTGCCGTTGTCCAGGGTCTCCACGACCGCGAGCTCACGGGAGCGCTCGGCGATCAGGCGTGCGATCCGGAACAGGTACTTGCCGCGCTCGATCCCCGGCATCCGCGCCCACACGCGACTCTGGGCACGACGCGCGGCCGCGACCGCCACGTCCAGGTCGTCACCCGAGACGGTCGACACCGTGGTCAGTGCCTGTCCGGTGGCAGGGTTCATCGAGGTCAGGTCGGGGCCGTTGCCCTCGACGAACGCTCCGTCGATGAAGGGCAGGTAGCGCTCGGCGAGCCGTCCGGTGGCTGCGGACTCCGGTGCCGGTGCGTAGTCGAGATCCATCGTCGTCCTCTCAGTCCACGGTGACGTGGTCGGGGCCCCAGTAGCCGCCCTCGGTCTGGGTGCGGCGCTGCATGATCAGGTCGTTCAGCACCGAGGAGGCGCCGAAGCGGAACCAGTGGGGATCGAGCCAGTCGGTGCCGGCGACCTCACCCACCGCCACCAGATGACGGATCGCGTCCTTGGTCGTGCGGATCCCACCCGCTGGCTTGACGCCACGCTGCTCGCCGGTGAGGTCACGGAAGTCCTTCACGGCCTGGAGCATCACGTGCAGCACGGGCAGGGTCGCGGCGGGGGACACCTTGCCGGTGGAGGTCTTGATGAAGTCGCCGCCCGCCACCAGCGCCAACCAGGAGGCACGACGGATGTTGTCGTAGGTGGCCAGCTCGCCGGTCTCGAGGATGACCTTCAACCGGGCCTCGCCACAGGCCTGCTTGACCTGCTGGATCTGCTCCAGGACCACGCCCCAGCGGCCGGAGAGGAAGGCTCCGCGGTCGATGACCATGTCGACCTCGTCGGCCCCGGACTCGACCGCCAACCGGGTGTCGGCCAGCTTGACCTCCAGGCTGGAGCGCCCGGCCGGGAAGGCCGTGGCCACCGAAGCCACCAGCACCTCGGACCCGGCCAGGGCCTCGACGGCGGTCGCGGCCATGTCGGGATAGACGCACACTGCCGCCGGGCGGGGCGTGTCCGGCACCCCCGGATCGGGCCGCAACGCCTTGCGGCAGAGGTTGGACACCTTGCCCGGGGTGTCAGCCCCCTCCAGGGTGGTCAGGTCGACCATCGAGATGGCCAGGTCGATCGCGGCGAGCTTGCTCTGCTTCTTGATCGACCGGGTCGCCAGCGAAGCCGCCCGTGCCTCGAGGCCGACCGGGTCGACCGGCGGCAGGCCCAGCAGCAGGTGTCGCAGGCTCGCCTCGTCACGGGCCACGTCCAGGAGCGTTCCGGTTGCCATGGGGCTACTCTGCCACGGCCTCCCCGTCAGGTCAGGAGCTCCGCCACCTCGGCACGCAGGTCGGCCAGGCGTCGGCGGACCAGCGCCCGCACCGCCGTCAGATCGTCGTCAGGTGGGGCGGTGACCTCCAGGTAGCACTTGAGCTTGGGCTCGGTGCCCGAAGGGCGGACCACGACCCGGCAGTCCTGCCCGGTGAACACCAACGCATCGGTGGGCGGCAGGTCGTCGGTGCCCTCGGCGAGGTCGGTGATGCTCACCGGTTGGCCCAGCAGGGTCACCGCAGCGCTGGCACGGAGCCGGGCCATCAGGGCCGTGATCAGCGTGAGGTCGTCGACCCGCAAGGACAACTGGTCGGTCTGCAGCACGCCGAACCCCCGGTCCAGCTCGTCCAGCAGCTCGGCCAGGGTACGGTCCTCCGCCCGCAGCCGGGCGGTCAGCGCCAGCACCTGCAGGGCCGCAGTGATCCCGTCCTTGTCACGAACGGCAGCGGGATCGCAGCAGTAGCCGATGGCCTCCTCGTAGCCGAAGACCAGCCCGGGCACCCGTCCGATCCATTTGAAGCCGGTCAAGGTCGTCACGTACGGCTGGTGGTACGCCTCGCAGAGTTGGCCGAGACGGCGCGCCGAGACCACCGAGGCGGCATAGGTGCCGGTGACCCCACGGCGCAGCAGGTCCCAGCCCAGCAGGGCACCGACCTCGTCACCGCGCAGCATCTGCCAGTCGCCGTCCCGGCGGATCGCGACCGCGCAGCGGTCGGCGTCCGGGTCATTGGCGATCACCAGATCGGCCTGTGTGCTGCGGGCCAGGTCCAGCGCCAGGTCGATCGCGCCGGGCTCCTCCGGGTTCGGGAAGGCGACGGTCCCGAAATCGGGGTCGGGATCGGCCTGCTCGGCCACCTCGATCGGGGCGGGGAAGCCGGCTGCGGCGGCAGCGGCGCGCACGATCGGGGCACCGACCCCGTGCAGGCTGGTGTGGACCCAGCTGAGCTCGCGAGGGCCCTCGGGGACCTGTGCGGCCGCCCGTGCCACGTAGGACTCGATCTCGGCGGTCCCGATCGTCTCCCAGCCGGTCCCGCGGGGCAGGTCCGTGACCGAGCCGAGCGCGATCTGCTCCAGATGGGCCGCGATCCGGCTGTCCGAGGGCGGCACGATCTGGCTGCCGTCGTCCAGGTAGACCTTGTAACCGTTGTAAGCGGCCGGATTGTGCGAGGCGGTCACCACGACACCGCCCGCACAGCCTCGTTGCAGGATCAGGTACGGGACCAGCGGGGTGGGGACCGCCCGATCGAACAGCAGCACCGGGATCCCTGCACCGGTGAGGATCTCGGCGGTGTCACGGGCGAACACCTCCGAGTTGTGGCGGGCATCGTGGCCCACCACGACCGGCCCCGAGGAGCCGCGGTCGTGCAGGTGGGCGGCCAGCGCGGCCGCTGCCTGGCTGACCACCACCCGGTTCATCCGGTTGGGCCCGGGCCCGAGCCGACCACGCAACCCGGCCGTGCCGAACTCCAGCGCTCCGGCGAAGGCATCAGCCAGCTCCGACTCGGCGGCGGTGTCGCCCTGGTCGGCGCGCTCCAGCAACGAGGCCAGCTCGGCGCGGGTGGCCGGATCAGGGTCCTGGTCGCGCCACCGGGTCGCGGCCGCCACCAGCTCGGACCCGGTCATCACGAGTCTCCTGACATCACGAGTCTCCCGACATCACAGGGCTCCGGCGATCCCGGTCAGCAGACCCCGCAGCACCGGTGCAGCATCGCGACCGGCCTGGACGACCTCGTCGTGGGACAACGGATGCGGGCTGATCCCGGCGGCGGCGTTGGTGACCAAGGAGATCGCCAGCACCTCCATCCCAGCCTCCCGGGCCGCGACGGTCTCGACCGTGGTCGACATGCCGACCAGGTCCGCCCCGAGCACCTGGGCCATCCGGACCTCGGCGGGGGTCTCGTACTGCGGGCCGCCGAACTGGGCGTACACCCCTTCGCCCAACTCGGGCGCGACCGTACGGGCCAGGTCGCGAAGCCGCGGTGAGTAGGCGTCGGTGAGGTCGATGAACCGGGGGCCCACCAGCGGGGTCTGTCCGGTCAGGTTGAGGTGGTCGCGGATCAGCACCGGCGTCCCCGGGGGCCACTCGGGCCGCAGCCCGCCACAGCCGTTGGTCAGCACGACCACCGAGGCGCCGGCGGCGGCGACCGCACGGATCCCGTGCACCACGGCGGCCGGGCCCCGGCCCTCGTACAGGTGGGTCCGTCCGGTGAGGACGGCCGCGATGGCGCCGGTCGCGGTCCGGACCACCCGCAACTGGCCGCCGTGCCCGGCGACCACCGGTGCGCTGAAGCCGGGCAACTCCGCCAGCTCGGCGACCCCGAGGCTCGTGCCGAGCTCGTCGGCAGCCGCCGACCAACCCGAGCCCAGGACATAGGCATGGTCGAGGCCGGGGATGTCGAACCGTTGCCTCAGGGCGACGGCGGCCTCCTCGGCGAGGGCGTACGGATCGGGGCGTTCGGTGCTCACGGAGCCGACCTTATCGTCTGGCGACGGGCGGGCACAGGGCCACGAGGCCGCCCCCGTCACCCGCTTCCGGCACCACCCTCAGTCACCAGCTTCAGTCAATGGTGCCGCTGGTGCAGCCCCGGCGCCGCAGCTCGGTCACGTAGTCCGCCGGCGCCCCGGCGGTCTCGGCGGCATCGGCGACCAGACCGAGGGTGCGGGCGCTCGGCAGTCCACCCTCGAAGTCGTTCAGTACGTAGGCCCAGGCCGAGACCTCGCCGGTCAGTCCCTGGACCCGGACCCGGATCCGCCGGTACAGCCCGGTCGGGGCGGACTCCCACTCGTCCAAGGACCCGGCGTCGCCCTCGCTCACGTCGTAGAGGGCGACGAAGACCTCGCCGGCCGGGTCCTCGACCAGGGTCGGCAACGCCCCGTCCCAGCCCTCACCGCCGAAGGTGAGGCGCCAGCCGGTCAACCAGCCGGTCGTCTCCAACGGTGAGTGCGGACAACGGTCCGCCATCTGGCGAGGATCGAGATTGCTCCCGTACGCGGCATACAGCACCCCTGCA
>DVLP01000099.1 GCA_018715445.1 Candidatus Avipropionibacterium avicola
TGGCCTCGGCCCTGGCCCCGGCCTCGAGTCGCTCCTGGAAGCGCTTCGACCCGGTCAGCAAGCCGATCCAGCGACCGGGGGTGTCACCGTCGAGGGTGCGCCAGCCGAAGTCGTCATAGAGGTCACGGGCCGCGGTCATCATGTGCGTGGCGACCTCGATCGGTCGTACCGCCCGGGGATCGGTGATGTGGACCTGCACGCCACAACACACTTCCCCCTCCCACTTGGAGAAGGTCGGGCTGAAGTAGGCCTCGCGGAACTGCACACCGGGCAACTCACGCTCATTGAGGTCGCGCGCCCAGCGATGGTCGACATAGGGAGCCCCCATGAGCTCGAAGGGCCGGGTCGTGCCGCGCCCCTCGGACATGTTGACCGCCTCGAACATCCCGGTCCCGTAGTACAGCAGGGCGGTGTCGGAGGTCGGCATGTTCGGGCTCGGCATCACCCACGGCAGGCCGGTCTCGGCGAACACCTGCGAGGGATCCCACCCCTCGACCTCGACGACCTGCAGGTCCTGGAGTCGGCCGTCGGCCACGTCGGGCATGAGCTCACCGTCGAAGTAGCGGGCAACCTCACCGACGGTCATGCCGTGGGCCTGCAGGATCTTGTCCTTGCCGACCCCGGAGGTGAAGCCGTCGGTCATCATCGTGCCGAAGGCCTTGCCACCGACCGGGTTCGGACGGTCCAGCACGATGAAGTCCTTGTCGGTCCTCACCGCAGCGATCATCGCCTCGTACATGGTCCAGATGTAGGTGTAGAACCGGACGCCGACGTCCTGGATGTCGAAGACGACGGTGTCGATCCCCGACTCCTCGTAGAAGTCGGCGAACTTGTTGGCGTCGGCACCGTAGGCGTCATAAACGGTGACCCCGGTGCGTTCGTCGACGTAGGTCTCCTCGGACTCACCGGCCTGGGCGGCGCCACGGAAGCCGTGCTCGGGCCCGAAGACCGCTCCGATCTCCACCCTGGTGTGCATCTCGTCGACGATGCTCTGCAGCGTCGCGGTGAGCACCCCGGTCGGGTTGGTGATGATGCCGATCTTCCTGTCGGCGAAGACCGACCAGTCGTCGGCATGGGCGACATCGGCCCCGGTCCGTACGGTCCCGGCCTGGGCTGGTCCCGGTCGGGCGGCTGGTCCGGGTCGGGCGGCGTGGGCCGGGGAGGCCGGCAGGGTGGCACTCGCAGCGGCTGCTGCGGACAACCCCACGCCGGCGAACATGGCTCGGCGGGAAACACCTGTGGTCATGGACAATTCTCCTTCACTGGTCGATCCCGGCACCGAGCTCGTAGAGCTCGACGTCGGGGTCATCGGTGTGGGGGATGCTCACCGGCAGCCGACCGGCGGCCAGGGTGTCACCGGCGAGCACCTTGGCCAGGGCCACCATCGACACCGGCTGGTAGCCGTAGGTGGCCAGATAGGTCTCGACGCCCTCCAGGGCAGCGATGTCGTACGGGGTCTTGACCGCCACCACGGCGACGGCCCGTCCGGCGTCCAGCAACGCTGACACCAGCTTCTGCTGGGACGGCGCCGCGTCGGCCCCGTACGTCAGCACGACCGTGACCTCCGCCTCGGCGGACTCCTCGACCGCCTGGGTGATCTGGTCCGCGGAGGGGTCCGCACCGGTCGCGCGGGAGGTGGCCTCGTGGCCGTGCTCGGCCAGCGCTTCGGCGAGGGCGACGGTGGTCGTCTCACCCCAACCGGTCACGTACACCGATCCGGTCGGCAATGGCACCAACTCGGCATCGTCGAGGAGCAGGGTGATGCTGTGATCGGTGATCTGCTGGGCACTGTCACGGTGCTCTGCCGAGCCGACGGTTGCGACCACGGCATCCTCGTCGACCTGGAAGTCTCCGGTCAGGCCGCGGTCGTACTTCATGCCCAGGATCCGGGCGACCGACTCGTCGAGCCGTTCGGCGCTGATCCGACCGGACCGTACGGCGTCGAGCACGGCCTCGTACTGGACGTCGGCCGCGGGGGTCTGCAGCAGCACGTCGACGCCGGCCTCGATCGCACGAACCGCGACCTCGGCGTCGCCGTACTTCTCGCGCACCCCGGCCATCCCGAGTCCGT
Organism: Candidatus Avipropionibacterium avicola; assembly: GCA_018715445.1. Lineage (GTDB taxonomy): Bacteria > Actinomycetota > Actinomycetes > Propionibacteriales > Propionibacteriaceae > Avipropionibacterium > Avipropionibacterium avicola. Next base: position 2,072 of record DVLP01000099.1, read on the forward strand.
CGGTGACCACGACTCGGTCGAAGCCGAGCTCCTCGCGCAGCAGGCCGGTGATGATGTCCTTGCTCAACGTGGCGGGATCGCCACTGGGATCGAGCGCGGGGAAGTCGATGTGTGCGGTCATGATCGCGTCGATCCCGGCCTCGATCGCTGCCCGGAACGGGGGTGCGTCGATCTGCTCCCACTCCTCGCGGGAGTGGGTGATCACCGGGAATCCGGTGTGGGAGTCGACGTCGGTGTCGCCATGGCCCGGGAAGTGCTTGGCGGTGGCGCTGACCTTGGCCCCTTGGAGTCCCTCGACCCCGGCGACGACGAGTTGGCTGACCAGCTCCGGATCGGAGGAGAAGCTCCGTACGCCGATCACCGGGTTCGCCGGGTTGATGTTGACGTCGGCATCGGGGGCGTAGTCGCAGGTGATGCCGATCGCGCGCAGCTCCTCCCCGGTGATGCGATAGGTCTCCCGGGTGAGCTCGGGGTCACGCGCGGCCCCCAGGGCCATCGCACCGGGGAACACTGTCGCCGGGGCGGGCATCCGCGCCACCAGTCCGGTCTCCTGGTCGGTGGCGATGGTGAGCGGGATCTGCACCCGGGTGGGCAGGGACATCGCGGCCTGCTGCAGTCCGTTGGACAGATGGGCCCCGGCCTGGGGGTCGGGCAGGTTGTCCGACCAGGTGAAGTAGATGACCCCTCCGAGGTGGTACTTGGCGACCACCTCGGCTCCGGTGGCGACCCCGTACGCCTCGGTGTTGCGGTCGTCCGGGGTGTCGGCATCGGCCCCGTAGACGTGCATCACGAAGAGCTGACCGACCTTCTGCTCGAGGCTCATCGCCGCGATCCGGGACTCGATCCAGCCTCGGCGCCGGCCCGGTCCTGCGGCTTCGGCGACCGACGGGATCGATCCGACCATGCCTGCTCCTGCTGCTCCCAGTCCCATGCCCAGCAGCGTACGACGCGCCACGGGTGGGGTCCGGCCAAGGGGGGACGTCACCCCGTCACACACCGAGGAAGGATCTGTGGTCTGACCTGACGCGGGCATGGTCGCCTCCTGATGACCCGACGGTGGATGGGGCAACCCGACTGGGGGCAGCCGGACCGCTCGACCGTATCCGCGGCCCCGTGCTGCGTCAAGGGCATCTCTCCGCCCCCTCAGCCAGCCACTGTCCCACGTAGTTGCACCGACTACTACGTACGGTCTAGGGTGTCGGTACGTGATGGAACGTCTGGTCGAACTCGGCCTCACCCAGTCCGAGGCCAGGACCTATCTGGCCCTGCTCCAACAGCCCGAAGCCACCGGCTACGAGCTCGCCAACGCCGCCGGGCTGCAGCGGGCCAACGCCTATGCAGCCCTCAAGTCCTTGACCGACAAGGGTTTCGCGACCCAGTCGGGCGACACCCCGGCCCGTTTCGTCGCCGCCTCGCCCGAGCAGGCGTTGGGCCAGATCAAGCGCCGCACCCAACGCCGGGTCGACTCACTGGTCGCCGACCTGGCCCACCTCGCCGAACCGTCGGCGCGCACCACCTTCCACACCCTGCAGGGCACCGAGGCGATCATCCAACGCGTCGCCGCCCTGGTCGACGGGGCCCGTGATCGGGTGGCGGTCTGCTGCTGGTCGGAGGACCTCGACTGGTTGGCCGCTCCCCTCCGGGCGGCCTCCGCCTCGGGCTGCCAGGTGGTGGTCAACGTCTTCGGTGACAGTGACCTCGACGTCGGGGAGGTCTTCCAGCACGAAGATCCCGACCGCACCGTCGGCGGTCACCTGCTGCTGGTCGCCATCGACCATCGGGTGGCCCTGGTCTCGACCCTGGAGCACCAACCGTCGGCGATCCAGACCGACCAGCCGGCCCTGTCCCGCGTGGTGGAGAAGCTGATCCGCCAGGAGGCCTACCTGGCAGCGATCTTCGAGCGTCACCACGACCTGCTGACCGAGAGCTTCGGGCCCCATCTGGTCGAGCTGCGCTCCCGGCTGTTGCCGGCCGACCAGGCCGATGAACTGGTGTCCATCGTCGGCTTCGGCGCCGATGACTTCACCGATCTCTGACCCGTCCCATCCCTGCTGCACCGGAGGTCCTGTCATGCCCGCCACCATCATCGTCGACGCCTTCTGGGGCGATTCCGGCAAGGGAAAGGTGACCGCCCACCTGTCCCGACTCACCGACGCCGGCCTCGCCGTACGGGCCGGGGTCGGCACGAACGCCGGGGCCAGCTTCACCCTCGACGACGACACCGTGGCCAAGCACCGCCAGGTCCCGACCGCCTGGGTGAACCCCCGCACCACCTTGGCCGTCGGGCCGGGCGTGCTGGTGCACCCCGACATCCTCGCCGAGGAGGTCGACCGCTACGCCATCGCCGACCGTATCGTCGTCGACCCGCGGTGTGGGCTGATCACCGAGCAGGACCTGGCCGAGGACGCCGCCGACGAGTTCCTGCGTGAGGTCGTCGGCACCAGCGGCAGCGGCGTCGGCCCGGCCCGGGCCCGCTACGTCAACCGCAAGGCCCAACGGGTGGCCGACCTGACCACGGTCCCGGCCAGGGTCGCTGATGTGGCCGAGCTCGCCAACACCCGATCTGCAGCCGGCGAGACCGTACTGGTCGAGGGCGCCCAGGGCACACAGCTGTCCCTGTCGTTGAGCTTCGAGTATCCGTGCACCACCGTGAAGAACTGCACCTCGGCGGCCGCGATGGACGATGTCGGTCTCAACTGGCGCCAGGTCAGCAACGTCGTCCTGGTTGTCAAGGCCCTGCCGAGCCGGGTCGGTGAGGGACCCCTCCCCCACGAGATGAGCCACGCCGAAGCCGTACGACGAGGGATCGCCGAGTACGGCGTCAACACCGGTCGGCCGCGACGCAAGGCCAGCCGGATCGACGACGAGCTGTTGCGCTACGCGACGTTGGTCAACGGCCCGACCCAGGTCGCACTGACCTTCGCCGACCACCTGGACCCGCGGGTCAAGGGCGTACGCCATCGGGACGGCCTGACCGACGAGGTCCGTGCCGTGATCGCCCAGGTCGAACGCATCACCGAAGCGCCGGTCACCATGGTGGACACCGGCCCGTACCTCAGCGACCTGGTCGACCTGCCCACGGACTGACCTCCGGAGGTCCGCACACGATGGGTGAGGTCGCCCACGGGCTGGTAGCCGGATGTCCGCACACGGTGAGTGTCGTCCGCCCACGGGCTGGTTGGTCCGCCCAGCT
>DVLP01000100.1 GCA_018715445.1 Candidatus Avipropionibacterium avicola
GACGCGGCCCTGGAGCTGGCTGGCGCGGGTGGGGGAGAGCAGGGCTCGGGTCATGGCCGCCCAGCCGGTCATGATCCCGGGGGTGGTCAGCCACCACAGACCGAAGAAGAAGGCGCCCATCGGCCACATCCAGAACCCGTCGGTCCAGTGCTCCAGGACGAGCAGGTTGCCGTACGGCTCGGAGAAGACTCCGGGCGGGGTGACGGCGAGCAACAGCGGATAGACCAGGTAGAACAGGGGAGCGGCGGCCATGGCGACCACGAGCACGACCAATGTGAAGCCGGGGACGCAGGCCACCAGGATCCACAGGTAATCCCGCCAGGTTGCCGGATCGGTGATCAGCACCTTGACCCGACCGAAGAACCCACTGCCCCTGGGCACCGGCCGGTACGGCCGCTCGACCGGACGGCCAGTGATCCGGCCCGTGACCCATCGCCCGGCATCGGCCCAGACCCGACTCAGGGCGATCGCACCGATGAACATCGGCAGGCCGATCCAGACGACGAACAGGGGGATCGAGACCGTCGTCAGCACCCACGGGACCAGCCCGAACATGGTGACGACAGTGAGGATGAAGGCGATCAGGGTGAGGGATGCACGGCGGGCCATGGCGACCAGTCTGGTGCATGGTCAGCGGCGCCGCATGGGTGTTATCCCCCCGATCCGTTGGGTCCCAACCCCACCGAACCCCCGCATGGGTGGTCGGGGCGTGGTCAGCCGAGGGTGGGGCCGGTGAGCAACAACACGATGTTGGTCACCAGCAGCACGACCAGCAGGACGGTCGGCCCGATCGGCCAGGACGGCAGGACCAGCGGCTCCCGCTCGGCCTTGGCCCGGCTCCAGAAGATGAAGCCCATCGGGGCGAACACGGTGATCGAGATCGAGGCGAACACGATGATCACGTTCTCCGCGACCGAGGTGGACCCCGGGCCGATCGCGAGGTCGATCAGCTGGATCACGACCAGGATGGCCGAGCCGACGATCCACGGGATGAACGCGAACCGCCAGGCGAGGCCTCGGTCATGGCCGCAGTGGCGCATCATGTGCACGGCGAATCGGCGCGCCTGCCAGAACATCCCCGCGATGCCGACCACGCCGAGGCCGATGATGATGACCGGGTGCCAGCCGAGCACCTCTGCCGCTGCCGCGGTGTCCCCGGCACCGACCGGGGTGATCACCAGATAGGTGACGCCTTCCTGCAGCGAGGCGAATCCGGTCCACAGCCACACCAGGTGCCAGACCCCGGCCGTGTGCCGCAGCGGTAGCCAGGTGGTGAGGAGCAGACCGAGCAGGATGCTGAGGACTGGGCCAGCGAGCACGGCGGTGGCTTCGTCGGCCGGGGTCATGGTCCCGGTGTGTTCCACCGCATAGGAGTACAGCTGGCTCGGATGACCCAGTACTGCCCCGGTCACCCAGTGGGCCACCTCGTGCAGCAGGACGGCCAGCTTGGCGCCGACCAGCAGCGCCACCACGCTGGCCACCAGGGTGCGTCGTTGTCGGTCACCGTTCACCGCGTCGATCTGCTCTGAGGACTGGACGGTCGGACTGTCAGGAGTCGGCTCCATGGCAGCATCCTGCCAGACCCGATGTGATCGACATCCGTGCGACAGGGGTGCTAACACCCCTCCCACTGTGGGCGGCAGACCCAGAGACCTGAGGTCGGATCGTCGCAAGGCTGGATGTCATGACCAGCACAATCCTGCCGCCCTCCACCAACGCGACACCACCTCCGGGTCCTGGCGGCGGCTTCGGGCCACTGGCCCGCCAGATCCGTGAGGCCGGACTCCTCGAGCCCCATCGGGACTTCTTCCTCGCCACCGCGATCCTCGATCTCGGCCTGCTCTGGCTGACCGGCACGCTGATGGTCGCCCTGCAGGGCAGTTGGTGGGCACTGGCGATTGCCCCGCTCGCGGCGATTGCGGCGGCCCAGTTGAGTTTCCTCGGCCACGACATCGGTCATCACCAGGTCTTCACCGACCGTCGGTACGAGTGGATCGCCGGCGTGCTGGTCGGCAACCTGCTGACCGGGCTGAGCTTCGGCTGGTGGAACGACAAGCACCATCGCCACCACGCCAATCCCAATGTGGACGGTGTGGACCCCGACGTCGCCGACAACGTCATCGCCTGGTCCGATCGCCAGGCGGCCCGCCGTACCGGCTTCGGGCTGTGGTTCGCCAAGCACCAGGCGTCGTTCTTCCTTCCCCTGTTGACCTTCACCGGATGGTCACTGCGGGTCCAGGGCGTACGGGCCCTGTCCGAACGGAAGGGCTGGAAGGGTGTGGTGGAGGCGGCGCTGCTGGCGATCCATGTCGCTGCGGTGATCGGCTTCCTGTGGTGGATCGCCGGGCCGGTCTTCGCCGTCGTGTTCATCCTGGTGATGAACCTCTGCTACGGCCTGATCATGGGCATGAGCTTCGCGCCGAACCACAAGGGGATGGCCACACCGGAACCGGGGCAGCGGTGGGACCACCTGCGCAAGCAGGTGTTGACCTCACGCAACATCGCCGGCTCCGTCCTCGTCGACTGGTGGTACGGCGGCCTCAACCACCAGATCGAGCACCACCTGTTCCCGTCGATGCCGCGCCCGAACCTGAAGCGGGCCCAGCCGATCGTCCGGCAGTACTGTGCCGAGCTCGGCCTGCCATACCACGAGGTCTCGGTGGTCCAGTCCTACCGCGAGATCTGGGCCCACCTGGACCAGGTCGCCTGAGTGGCCTCAGGTGATCGACGGGCGCGGGTCGGGCACCAGTCGGTAGTGCAGCCGCAGCGCCGCAAGACCCAGCACCTTCAACGTGTGATCGGTCCGCAGCGTGCCGACCTCGTCGACGTAGACGTGGAAGCGCTCGTGGATCGCGAGGTTCGCCGCCCACCACCGGTCACCGAACCGGACGGTGACGTAGGCGCCGTCATCGCCGAACTGGTGCGACCGGGACACCAACCACAGCGATCCGTCCTCGCCCAGCTCGGGACGCAGGAACACCTGGAGGTTGCCCTGCTCCAGCGGGAAGGTCACCCACACGTGGGGCTGGTCGCTGCCGGGCACCTGCCCGACCCGGTAGAAGCCGCTGAACACCGTCGATCCGTCCGAGACCAGGGTCCGCAGCCAGGCTGCTCCGGGTCGGGCGGTGTCGGGGTCGTCGACGATGCGGATCGTCGAGGTCAGCCCCCGGCTCACCGCCAACGGCTCGACCGGCAGGGCGAGTTGGCGCAGCCGGCGGCCGAACAACAGGGTGATCGCGGCGCCGACCGGCGCTGCCAGCCTCGACCACTGCGACCACACATCCATCCGGTACGACGCCGCGTGGCGGTAGAAGTCGGCGACCGAAGGATGCAGCGCGGCCGGATCGAACTCCGGACCGGCCAGCAGTCCGGGGTCGGGCAGCAAGCCGTCGCCGGCATCGGCCGGTCGCACCAGTCCCTGCCCGGCGAAGTCCTCCAACCAGTCGTCCCCGGTGCCGCCACGGTCCTGGTGGGGCCCGGCCAACCAACGCTCATCGCCGTACGGGTCGATCGGGCGCCCCCACAGCCGCCACCACCAACGGGTGGCCAGGTCGACCGCGCTCCAGGCCCGGCCCGGGGACCCGCTCAACCGGGCCACTGGCCGCTCTCCCAGGCCTGCTCCACCAGCGCGCGGTACGGTCGCGGATCGAGGTCGTGCGCGATCAGCCACTCCTGGTCGCCGAAGCTGTCGCGGTAGCGGTCGGCCGGATCACATCCCAACAGCACAATGCTTCCCGCCCGATCCTGCGCACGCATCTCGCAGGCCAGTCGGAGCGCACCGTAGAAGCTGGTGCCGGTCGAGGGACCCATCCGCCGGCCCAGCCGTTCGGCCAGGAAGCCCATGGCTGCGGCCGAGGCCGCATCCGGCACGCCGAGCATCCGGTCCACCACGCTCGGCAGGAAGCTCGGCTCCACCCGGGGCCGACCGATCCCCTCGATCCTTGAGCCCAGCTCGGTCGGGGCCGGCCGGCCTGAGTACGAGGGCAGGAAGACCGACCGCTCCGGGTCGACCACGCACACGCGGGTGTCGACCCCGCGGTAGCGGGTGAACCGGCCGATGGTCGCCGACGTGCCACCGGTGCCGGCGCCGACCACCACCCAACTCGGCACCGGATGCGGCTCGGCGGCCATCTGGTCGAAGATCGACTCGGCGATGTTGTTGTTGCCCCGCCAGTCGGTGGCCCGTTCGGCGAAGGTGAACTGGTCCAGGTAGAACCCGCCGCTGCGCTCGGCGAGTTGACGGGCGACGTCGTAGACCGTGGACGGATCATCGACCAGGTGGCAGACCCCGCCCTCCCGTTCGATCAGGGCGATCTTGGCCGCCGAGGTCGAGCGGGCCATGACCGCGACGAAACGGACACCGATCATCTGCGCGAAGTAGGCCTCGCTGACTGCTGTCGATCCCGAGGAGGCCTCGATCACCGTGGTGTCCGGCCCGATCCAACCGGTGCACAGCGCATGCAGGAACAACGATCGCGCCAGGCGGTGCTTCAACGACCCTGTCGGATGGGTCGACTCGTCCTTGACGTAGAGGTCGACCTGCCAACCGGGCGGCATCGCCAGCTTCACCAGATGGGTGTCGGCCGACCGGGTCTGGTCGGCGCGGATCCGCCGTACGGCCTCGGCGGTCCAGGCTCGATCGACCGACGGCACGGCGACGTCGACCAGTGCGGCCACGGGATCTGTGGTCATGGGTGCCTCCTGCTGACACCTCGAACCCTATGGGGTCGACCGCTCCAACGCCTCGCGGGGAGCGTCGGGGTCAGCATTCGGGTCAGCACGTGGGCCAGCATTCGCGTCACCGGAGCTGATCGTCCGCCGGGCCGTCCAGCAGTACTGCAGGCCCGCGACTGCGTGCAGCGCCACGCCGACGATCATCATGCCCAACGCCACCGGAGCCAGCACCGTCACCATCGCGATCGACAGCACTGCCATGCCCAGGGCGACGAACAGCACCGCCGAGCGGACCTTGCCCAACCAGGCCACCCGCACCGTCCCGACCATGACCGCGCGTCCGGCCACTGCGGCCACCACGAGGTCGACCACGGCGATCACGGCGATCAGTGACCAGGGAAAGATCCCGGCGACGACCACGGCGACGGTGACCGCGAGGATCCCGGCCCGATCGGCGATGGGATCGAGGATCCGCCCGAGGTTGCTCTCCTGGTTGAACCGGCGCGCGATCGCCCCGTCCACCCAGTCCGTGCCGCCCCAGAGCACCACCAGCACGACCGGGAGCAGACCCTGGACACGCGTGGCGACCAGGTAGCAGACCGGCACCAGCAGCACGAGCCGCAGCACCGTGATCAGGTTGGGGACGGTGAGCCAGTCGGGACGAGCCATGGCCCAACAGTATGGGACCACCACGAATGCCCGGCCATGATTTCTCGACACCGCCCGGTAACCTGCGGGCGTGACCGACCCTGCAGGCCTGACCCCGACCGTCGACGCCCATCGCCTCGCCGAGAGCATCCGACGGCCCGGCGGGATCTACACCCAGGTCGAGGTGGTCGCCGACACCGGGTCGACCAACGCCGATCTTGCGGCCGCGGCCCGGACCGATCCGGCCGCTGGTCGGGTGCTGGTCAGCGACCACCAGAGCGCTGGCCGCGGCCGTCGCAACCGGGGATGGAGCGCCGCCCCGGGGACCTCCCAGGCGATCTCGGTGTCGTGGCGGCCGTCCCGGACCGAGCAGTGGTCGTGGTTGTCGCTGATCCTGGGGATCGCGGTGGCCGACACCGCCCGCGCCGTCGGTGTGGCGGCCGGACTGAAGTGGCCCAATGACGTCCTCGTCGGAGGCGCCAGCACCGCCGACACCGGCCGCAAGCTTGCCGGGCTGCTGTCCGAGCGGGTCGACACCGCTGACGGTGCGGTCTGCGTCCTCGGGATCGGGCTCAACACCACCGCCACCCAGGCCGATCTGCCGGTGCCCACCGCAACCTCCCTGGCCCTGGCCGGCGCACCGCACCTCGACGTCACCGCCGTGGTCAGCGACCTGCTGGTCCGCCTCGAGAAACTGCTGCTGTGG
>DVLP01000101.1 GCA_018715445.1 Candidatus Avipropionibacterium avicola
GCAGGTTCAACCAGACCGTGACCACCAGGGCACACACCCCCACACCGAAGACAGCGACGACGGCGACGGCCACGCCGAGCGCATGGGTCACGCTGGCGAAGGTCTCGGCGACATAGGCATCCATCGGGATCACCTTGGCGCCGACGATGCGCGCGTCGTACTCGGCTGCCACCTGGTCCGCCGCCACACCGTCGACCAGGTCGATGTGGACCACGTAGCCGGCGGCGCCGTTCGGCACCGGCCCGCTCATCCGGGAGGTGAGCCCTCCGCTGGTCACGTCGGAGTAGGTGCCGCTGACCTCGACCTGCTGCCAGCCGGTGTCGGTGGCGAGCTCAAGTCGATCCCCGGGGACAACGCCGTACCGTTGCGCGTTCAGCACCGACAGCGCGATCTCGCCGGACGCCGGAGCCCGACCCGAGACGTACGCGATCGGTGCGGCCGCCTGGTCACCGACCTGGACGCGGAGCAGCTCGGGCCCCTCGGGGCCGCGCACCTGGCGCAGCACATGGGCGAAGACCTCGACTCTGGCCACCCGAGGATCCTGCTGCAGGCCGTCGACGAGCTCGTCACGGGCGCGGTCGGCGTCCTCGGCCCACTGGATGTCGGCACGGACGTCGGAGCGTGGCGCACCCAGATGGGTGACGAAGTCCCCGCTCGAGAGCGTGGCGTACACATTGGCCGGCAACACCATCGTGACGGTGGCGATCGCGAACACGATCGGGACCACCATCCACTGCCGCAGGCCGGTGCGGAGGTCGAGCAGCGCGAGCCGTCGGTTCACCGTACGGCGATGGACGCCGACCAGCCGGCTTCTCCGTGTCCGTGGCGATCGCCGACGCCCCGGTCGAGGCATCGTCAGGCGCCCGTGCACCATCGCGGTGACCACGTCCACGCGGCGGAGCTGGCGCAGCACGCCACGACACAGGGCAATGACGATCAGATGGACCCCGATCGCGGCGACGAGCGGCACGATCACCCCGACCGGGCCGAGGGGCGCGCTGATCCCGCCCTGAGCGGTGCGGACGAGCTGGTGCGCCGCCACGGTCCCGCCGAGGCCGCCGACCACACACGCGGCCGCGCACAGGGCTCGGTAACGGGCAAGGTAGAGGCTGCGGATCGTGCGGTGGTCGAGACCGATCGCCATCAGGGCGCCGATCTGGGTGACATCGGCTTCGAGGGCCGCCCGGATCACGTAGCGCATGTTCAGCAGGGCGACTGCCATCAGCGCCGCACTCGACATCATCAGCACCACGGCCACGAGTCCGTCACTGACCGCATTGACCAGGACGATCATCTGGTGGGTGACGAGTTGTCCGTTGTGGGGCAGGGATTCGTCGGCCTCGTACGCCTGCTGCACCTGTGCCACCGCCGACGTCTCGGACAGCCGGAACTCGACGATGACCTCCTCGGAGGCGCCACTGGATCGTGTCAGGGTGTCCAAGTCCTGCGGCGAGACCAGGAACCGGATCGCCGAGGCCATCGACGAGGCCATCTGGGCGTCACGGACGAAGCCCTTCACTGTGAGGGTCACGGGCTCCTCGCCAGTGCGGATGGTCAACAGGTCACCGGTCTGCACCCCGTACTGCCGGTGGTGCACCATCGGGAGGTACACCTCACCGGGCCCGGGGCGTGGTGCGTGGCCCGTCGCATCCACCAGCAGATCGAACCGTTCGTTCAGGGTGACGGCCAACTGGTCGACCAGGCTGGCCGACAGGTCGCCGCGCTGATCGGTCCCCGGACGCTGCCAGGACAACGCCGAACCGTCGTAGCCCAGCAGGTCGACGATCTGCCACTGCTCGACGGTTGGCTGGTTCTGCGCGAAGCGAGCGACCGCGTCACGATCGTGCTCCCCGGTGTGCATCTGGAGCAGGTGGGGCGGTTGGGCCTGCTCGAAGAGTTGGTCGATGGAGCCGGTGAGCCGCTCCACCACCGTGGCGCCGGCGACCATCAGGAAGGCGCTCAACAGCAACATGACGCCCAGGGCAATCGTCACACCCTTGTGGCGAGCCATGTCGTTGGCGGCCCATCTCAGCCGCAGGGCCTTGGCCTCGTGCACGCCTCGACGCTAACGGCGCACCGGCTGGCCGGGCATCGGTGAATTCACCGATGTCGGGACAACCCAGCCATGCCCTGACCCCGAGCGGAGCCTCGGGGTCACTCGTTCGGCCAGCGCGCGCGACACCGGCTATCATCATCCTCGTGATCACGCAGCAGCTGTATCCGAGGGGCTCTGGACCGAGCCTCTCGACGTGCTGCTGACACGACGCTGATCCAGAGCCTGGGGTGGGGACCGAAGTCCTCGCCCCTTTCGCATTCCCACCCCACACCCATCAGGGGACCGGGCGCGAACACCTCTGGTCCGGCGTCGCATGTCCCTTGTGAGAGGACATGACATGACCACACCCACCGCCGTACTGGAACGACTGTCACGCACCACCGACCAGATCATCGGGGAGCAGGACTTGCTGTCCCGGTTGAGATCCGGTCGATCCCTACGCATCAAGTTTGGAGTGGACTGCACCGCGCCGGACCTCCACCTGGGCCATGCCGTGAACCTGTGGATGATGCGTCAGTTGCAGGAGCTCGGCCACACCGTGGTCTTCCTGTTGGGCGACACCACCACCCGGATCGGTGACCCCAGCGGCCGCAACACGACCCGGCCCACCCTGACCCCGGAGCAGATCGATACCAATGCTGCCGCCTTCCTCGATCAGGTCAGCCTGGTGTTGCGGACCGATCCCGAGGTCCTGGAGATCCGGCGCAACTCGGAGTGGTTCGACCAGTTGCCGCTGACCGACTTGTTGGCCGAGCTCAGTCATGTCAGCGTCGCGCAGCTGATGGGTCGCGACATGTTCTCCGAACGTACGGCGCTGGGCCTGCCGGTCGCCGCGCACGAGCTGATCTACCCGGTGCTGCAGGGCTTCGACTCCGTTCAGCTGGAGTCCGATCTGACGATCGTGGGGACCGACCAACTGTTCAACGAGGCGATGGGTCGCCAGATCCAGGCCCGGCACGGCCAGCAGCCCCAGACCGTCATCACCAGTGTGATCACTCCGGGCCTGGACGGTGGTGCCAAGCAGTCGAAGTCGCTCAACAACTACGTCGGCCTCACCGATCCGCCCGAGGAGAAGTTCGGTCGGTTGATGACCTTGCGTGACGACCTGATCGCGATCTGGGGCCGGGTCTACACCGACCGGCCGATCCCGGAGGTCGAGGAGTGGGCGACCCTGGCCGAGCGCGGAGGTGGCGCAGCCCGCGACGCCAAGCTCGCCCTGGCCGAAGCCATCGTCGCGCGTCACCACGGCACGGACGCCGCGCGACGGGCGCGTCAGGAGTTCGTCGCGGTCTTCTCCGGGCGGGAGCTGCCCGACGACCTCCCCGTCCTCGAAGCCGCGGCCTCGGTATCGCTGTGGGACCTGGCGGCCAGCGCCCGCGACGATCTCAGTCGCACTGCCGTACGGCGGCTGATCACCGACGGCGCCGTCCGTCTCGACGAGGTCGCCGAACGTGACCCCTTCCGTACGGTCGAGATCCGAGACAACACCGTCCTGCAGGTGGGGCGGCGGAAGTGGTTCCGGCTCAGGCGTCGTCCCGGCGGACCATGCGGAGCTCCCGCAGGCCGTCGAGCCGATGGAGCGTGACCTCGGTGCCGTCCTCGATGAAGCCGATGCGCCGGTAGAACGCTCGGGCTCGGGCATTGTCGGCCAGCACCCAGACCTGGGCCGGGCCGTGTCCGACGGTGGCCGCGGCGAGAGCTTGCGCGGTGCCGGTGCCGTACCAGTCCTGTAGGAGGTAGATCGCACCCAGCTCCCAGTCGGGATCGGGATCGTGGCCGTCCTGGGCCGGCCCGGCGATCGCGAAGCCGACCACGCGTTCGTCGACCATCGCGATCCGCAGGACCATGTCGGGGTGCGGGTCACGGAGCCGATCCCGCCACCTGGCCACCTTGCGCTGCAGCTCGGCCTCATCGAAGGCGGACTCCGGCATCAGGGCTGCGTACGCCTCCCGCCAGGTCTGGTGGTGGACGTACGCGATCTCCTCGGCCTGGTCGGGGCGGACGGTCGTGATCCGTGGCTGCTCGGACGGTCCCATGGGCAGCAGCTTTGCACCACTTGCGCGGTTCTTGCCTGCGTTCGGACGGTTGGCACCATGCAGGACGGTGCGCAAAGCGATCTACCCGCGGTAGATCGGGATGGGTGGCGGGGGTGCGGCCGGGCCGTTACGCTCTGCCCGGACGAATTGCCTGACGATGGGGGTGGCCAATGGCCCGGATCTGGGAACTGCACGCGGCGGCACGCCACCTCGGGCCCGATGACGTGGTCGGACCGCGGCAACGCCTCACCTGGCCGCGCACGATCGGCATCGGCGCCCAGCACGTGGTGGCGATGTTCGGTGCGACCTTCCTGGTCCCGGTGCTCACCGGGTTCCCGCCGAGCACGACGCTGCTGTTCTCCGGCATCGGGACGCTGCTGTTCCTGGTGATCACCCAGGGTCGGGTGCCCAGCTACCTCGGATCGTCGTTTGCCTTCATCGCCCCGATCACCGCGGCAACCGCCAGCCAGGGGATGGGCTCGGCCCTGTTCGGCATCATCGCGATCGGCCTGCTGCTCACCCTGGTCGGTGTCGTCGTCCACCTCGCCGGCACCCGCTGGCTCGACCTGGCCATGCCCCCGGTGGTGGCCGGCACCATCGTGGCACTGATCGGCTTCAACCTGGCCCCGGCGGCCGCCAACAACTTCACCCAGGCCCCGCTCACGGCCACCATCACCGTGCTGGCCGTGATCGTCACTGCGGTGCTGTTCCACGGACTGATCGGACGGCTGTCGATCTTCGTCGGCGTCGTGGTGGGCTACCTCGTCGCCGTGATCCGCGGCGAGGTCGACTACAGCCTGGTCGCCGAAGCGGCCTGGATCGGCCTGCCGACCTTCCACTCCCCGACCAATCCGTTCACCAACCCGCAGGTCTGGGCGGTGCTGCCGGCCTTCCTGCCCGTCGTGCTCGCCCTGGTCGCCGAGAACGTGGGCCACATCCGTGGTGTCGCACAGATGGTGGAGGACCCTTCCCTCAACAAGCACACCGGCAAGGCCCTGATCGCCGACGGTGTCGCGACGATGATCGCCGGTGGTGGCGGAGGCTCGGCCACCACGACCTACGGCGAGAACATCGGGGTGATGGCGGCCACCCGGGTCTACTCCACCGCTGCCTACGTGGTGGCCGGGATCGTGGCGATCCTGCTCGGCCTGTCGCCGAAGATCGGTGCGGTCATCAACACCATCCCTGCCGGTGTGCTCGGTGGTGTGACGGTCGCCCTCTACGGTCTGATCGGCATCATCGGGATCAAGATCTGGATCGAGAACAAGGTCGACTTCTCCAAGCCGATCAACCAGTTCACCGCCGCGATCGCGCTGATCATCGGGATCGCCGACCTCACCCTCACCTGGGGCCAGGTCTCCTTCGGCGGGATCGCGATGGGCACCATCGCCGCCCTGGTCGTGTATCACCTGATGGCCGTGCTGACCCGGATCCGCGGCGGCGGTGGGCGGGCACCGATCAAGGTCGATGTCCCGGCCGACCTGCGCTGATCGGGCCGTGACGCTCCACGGGTCCGCCGTGGCCAGCCGACCCGTGGCAGGCTGGGCACGTGGAGCTGTGGATGGTGGTGCCCCTGACGGTGCTGGTGGTCGGCGTCGCCGTCGTGCTCTTCGGCGCCCTCCACGACCGGGCGAAGCGTCAACGGGCACTGGCGGAGCTCACCGGCGCACCTGATCGGGAGATCCCCGGCTACGACGCCACTGCCGGCACACCGCAGTACCTCCTGGGTGACCTCGCCCACCACCGCCGCGAACCCCTGCCGGCCCACGACGGCCGACCGCGGGCGATGACCGAGGGCACCGAGATCGCGTACGGATTCGCCTCCCCCGCCTTCGCCACCCATGCCGACGGGCTGGCCGTGCTCGACCGACCGCGGATCCTGCTGTGTCGTGGCCGGGTGACCTCGATGGTCGACCTGTTGCCGGTGCTGAGCAGGACCGAGCTGCAGCCCCTGGTGCTGCTGGCCGAGGACATCGACCCGGAGGTCCTCGACACCTTGGCGGTGAACGTGGCCCAGGACAAGCTCGCCGTCGTCGCGATTCGGATCGGCGATGCCGACGTGGACGACCTGGCCGCCGGACTCGGGACCACCGTGGTCGATGACACCGACCTGCAGGCCGGCTACGTCCCCGACGACCACCTCGGCAGCGCCGAGCAGTGGGTCAGCACCGCCGACGCGAGCTGGCCACTCAGGCCGTGACGGCCCGTACGGCATCGACGACGGCCTGCGGCAGAGTGGCCTGCCACCACAGGACATCGTGACCGCCGTACACCTCACGGGAGTCGATCAACCCACCCTGGGCCGTCAACAGCGCAGCGGCCGCTCGGGCCCGCTCGACCAGGCCCCATTCGAAGGCACCGCACTCCACCAGGATCGGGGAGCCACCGTTCTCGGCGCGCTCCTCGAACCACCCCCGACCTCGTTCCCACGGGTGGGGCGGCGTCGGCCACCACAGCGATGGCGACTGGGCGATGCCCGCCGCCACCAGATCGGGGAGCAGGGTCGCCGACCGGGCCGCCAACAGCCCACCGAGGCTCTGCCCGGCCACGATCCACGGACCGTCCACGCCCACCCGGTCCCGTACGGCGGTGAGCAGGCCGCGCAGTTGGTCAGCCGTGCCGGTGTAGTCGACCTGGCGCTGCACCGGGCCACCGGACTCCAGCATCACCACGTGCAGCGGCGGGCAGGCACCGGCGTCGACCCGTGCGTCGAGCTCGGCAGCGATCGGGAACCGGTCGGCCCACCCCTCGCCGTCACCGAGCAGGACGACCGGCGAGGCGGGCCCTGCTGCGGAGTGTGACCATCGGTGCAGCCCGAGCTCGGTCCCGTTGACCGGGCTCGGGACCGGTGCCAGTCGTTCGGTCGGCGGCACCTCGTGGCGCCACAGCTCGACGGCCGGCGCATCCGCACCCCGTGCCACCCCCAGCCGGGGCGGTTCGACACCGCCACTGGCGACGCTCGCCTTGTTGGGGATCGTGACCCGGGCGTACGGATCCTGCCGAGCGCTGCGCGCCAGTGCGGCACGGGTCTGGGCCGGCAAGGTGGCGCGACCCTTGTCCGGCAAGGGTTCGGGCAACACGACGAGCTGGTACGAGGCGAGCCAGGCGGACGGGAGCTGCAGCGTCAGCGCATGGACCCTGCCGTCCCCGATCGGGCGCAGCAGGGTGTCGGCCGGATCCAGCGGATCACTGACCCTGTTCAGCTGCAGGAGCACCCCGTGTGGCGCCTCCCCGATCCAGACGAAGCTGAACAGCTCCCAGCCTGGCTCCGGGGCCGGCTCGACCACGGGCGTCCCGATCCGCTGCACCTCCGCGGTGAACCGTTCGACCACCCCCGTGGCGTCGGCCTGCTCGCCGGCCAGGTCCGCGGCCAACCGGGCGAGCAGGGGTGATTCGGCCACCGGGAGCGGCCAGGGACGTCCGCTGTGGGGTGGGCGGGTGGAGCTACGGGGTTGCAGAGCAGTCGACACGAGAAGTAAGGGTAGCCTTATCCGTGACTGCAGACCTGGGTGGTCCATGAGCGGTCAACCCGCACTAGGATCAACGACGTGTCGGACAAGCGATGGCCACGATCGGTGTACGGCGTCGGCTCGGAGCCGGACGCCCGGTTCAGTTTTGCCAACGAGCGCACCTTCCTGGCCTGGATCCGCACCGGCCTGGGCTTCGTGACGGCATCGGTGGCGATCGTGGCCCTGACCGCACTGCGACCCGAGTTGGAACTCGAGGCCCGGATCGCCGCCCTCGTCCTGGCCATCACCGGTGTCGCCTGTGGCGTGAACGCCTTCCTCGGCTGGGCCCGCAATGAGCGCAGCCTGCGGCAGGCCAAGCCACTTCCGTCGTCACCGCTGATGGTGGTGCTCGTGCCGGTGCTGGTCGTGGTGGCCGTCATCACGGTGGTCCTGGTGCTGTGA